>CANOGI010000151.1 GCA_947565475.1 uncultured Eubacteriaceae bacterium | reverse complement strand
GCGTCAAGAACCCTTATAACCTGATTATTTGAAAAGTCGCTGTTTTTATCGGCGGTAACACTCGTAAAAGAATTGATGTCTTTCAGTACCTTGTACTCACCCTTATCGCCGTAAAGAACAAACTCGCCTTTTTCGATAAACTCTTTCAGCTCCGATTTTTTGTAAGACGCTAAAACACTGAGCTCGCCGTCATATTTTACGTTTGTCAAACTCTCGTTTACTTCCGCTCCCGCCGTTTTTCCGGCGACCCAATACACAAGCCCTGTCCTGTCAATAATATCGCCAACAGTCTCAACCTCGTTTTTGACGGAAATAACCCCCTCAAAATCGGCTTTAGCGTAATCGTGGAGTACACAAGTAACCTTGTACCCCTCGTCATCTCTAAGTCTCTTTACAAAGCTCGCGAACAATCCTTTTGTAACATCATCATTCCCGTCATATAAAACCGCAGTAAAATCCTCCGCCTCAATCTTGTCAAGAAACTCTGAATAATCATTTCCCGTAATCTCCTCGTCCGTTCCACCCGTTAAATTAGTTCCCGCCGTCGCCGTAATTTTTGTGCCGCCAAACGTTACAAAATCATTAGAGACGAGTTCAGAAACATCTGTAACCGACTGACTGTCAACCTCCGTAAAATCACTGCCTAACAGTGTTTTAACGACAAAACTTTTCTCTTTGTCAATATCAGCCTCAATAACAATTTTTATATCGTTTCCTCTGATACCGCCGCAAACAGCCGTTACATTCAGGCAATCGTCTCCCGTGCCGATTGTCGCCGCCGCTTTCGTTCCTGTTCCAAGCCTGAATAATTTTATCTCCCTCGCCCCTTTAAAAACTTCTCTTAAAGGTATCATCTTATCATCTGTATAAGAGTAGCCCAAAACAGACATACAAGACTTTTGGAAATCCTCAGCCGTTAAAGATATAACCTCGTTTTCCCTGCCCCAAGAACCGGTAAAAGGTACCGCCACGATACCTCTCTCGCCAATAGAGCCCAGCGCCCTCGCCTTAGATACAAAATTTATGTACGCCCCCGGCAAAACCTTATTTTGTGTGGTAAACACACCGCCACCAGCCGCCATATTATCTCACCTTGCCTTTCAAATAATTATCAATCAATTCATTAACCTCCGATTTTGTATAACTTTTTCCATTCTCTAAGATAGTCTCAAGTAAATCCCTGTAAGATTTATATGTTTTACTTGAAATAAACGCCTGTTTTGAAAAACTCAGTTCATATCTTTGAATAGTTTTTTCCTCAACAGTGTTTTCAGCTGTTTCAATCTCTTTTTTTCTCGCCATTACTTACCGCCTCCCTTTTGTTTTAAAACGTTCATTCTCACATCGTTATTCTTAATTAAATATCTTGCCGTAAGGTCAAATATAAAATGATAAATTCCGTCGCTTTTCTCACCTCTCGCGTTTTGAGTTCTGTATACAGCCTCATCCGTCTCAACAGTCTCAAACTCGGAATACATATTTTTAAGCCAGTCATTATATTCCATGTTTTCCTTTTCCCCGCATACGTAAGAAACGTCAAAAGTCAAATCCAGCCGCCTCATACCGCCTATACCGTATTTTGTGCTTGAACTTATAACCATCACGAAGATTTTACCAAAAGCGTTGGAGGTCACGGCTTCAACCTCAATTTTTTTATCGGGATAAAGCCTTTTTATTTTTTTCGCTATTCCCTTTGAGATTATATTTGTATACAAAATCAAAGCCCCCTTTGTGAGTACCTTTTTATGTAGTAATTGATTTTTCTCTCAAATCTTTCCCGTTGGGTAAGTTTTATTTTCTCTATTGCCCGTTTAAAAACCCATTTTCCCCGCACTGTACCCGTAGGGACGGCTCTTTTAAACATCTTACCGTTTTTACAGCGTGTCTCTTTTATTGTATACGACCCTACAATCATTCCTTTTTTAGACGTAGGGTCATATACAAACACTCTGCCACGCCAATATCCCGGCACAAAATGACTCCTGAAACCTTTTTCTATATATCCCGAATAATTAGCGTAATTGCCTATGCCAACAGTTGTTTTTCCGTTCGATATTTGGGCAGTGTTATCACTGTGGAAACTTCTCTCATATGTTTTGCTGGCGTAAATCTTTTCGCTGTCCGTAATTCTCACAGCTTCCCTCACAAACTTATTGCCCTCCGCGACCGCCATTTTACCCAAATACTTAGGAAAATCTTTTTTTATATCCTCTAAATTTTTCTTATACTGTTTGATATTTTTAAAGTCAACTCTCATCCGCATTGTTATCACTTCCCACAGCGCCGTCCTCAGCGACGGCTACTTCCTGATGCGTGGCGTAGACGGCGGCTCTTCCCGCGTTTATATACTCAACCCTACGCCCATACCTTGTAACAATAATTTTATCACCCGCTGAAATCTCAATCTCAGGCGGCATAAACACTTTAGCGGTATAATTAAAAAAGGCCGCCGTATCGGTGGACTCAATCGGGTTTTTCCCCATTACCAAAGCGCAGGGGACATTTTTGTGAACTGTTTTTTCCTCGTGTTCGTTCACAAAATCAACTTCTCTCTCAATATTTCTGACAACATCGCAAATATCGGTATATGTCGCCTCAACGGCGGCTCTTTCCGCCTTAATGTTTCCAAACATAAAATCACCGCCCTACCGCTTTAACTTCCTGAAGCTGTTAAGCTCCGCCCTATATTTACTCAAAAAATCGCCCTGAACCGCCTCGGCTGTGGAAACAGAAGCGAAAGAGGTGGAAACGTCACCCCTTTTGACAGAAGTGACCTCCTTAGGTTTATCCTCGCTTCCATAGCCCTCCGCCCTCCAAAAATCAGCGGCGATTCTCACAACCGTATTCTCAAGGCCTTTCGGAACGACCTCGATATGGCAATAGTTTTTAACCTTGTCAACCGCCAAATCAAGTACAAACTGTAAAAGCTCCGACTCGTCACTTGTTATATTACTTTTTCCCAAAATCATTAATAATTTTTTTAGCATAAAATCACTGTCCAACCTTATGTCTAAAAGCAACAATTCTTATTTGCTTCGGTTCATAAACAGGCTTCCAGTTCTTTGGGTTCATAAGTTCTAACCTTGACGGTCCTTCTGTCTTATCAACCTCCGCGTTTGTAAAACTTACCCCTCTCGGGTGCATTATATAAGTTTTTCTGTTGATTAAATAATCAACTCCAGAACCTTTTTTCTTGTCTCTTTCTGTTTCAGTAGGCACAAATCCCACCGGAGAACCGTTGCCCAAAGCCACCGCTCCCTGTCCGAACAAATAAGAAGTATAAACTCCGTTCTCAAAAGGACAACCATCGTCAATAATAACTCTCTTTCCTTGGTATGTCTCAAAAGAAAGGTCAACAGACTGCCTTTCTGTTTTAATTAATTCCAGCTTTTTAAGATAGCTCCATGTAGCTGAATGCATAACAACCGCCGTAAGCTGACTTTGAGCGTCTCCTAAAAGCTGTTGAGCGTCAATAAACGAATTTACGGACCAATTCGCCGCGTCTCCTGTTTTTTCTGAAATATCAAGCAGATTGCTTAATAGTCTTGTCTCTTTCGTACTCGTGTCAACATCTTCCGCTGTCCCGAAAATACCTTTAAGAATCGCTATAAGTTCTTTTTGCATATCTCTTACCCAAAAATTAGCCACAAGACCCGCTATAGCCCCCATTGGGTCAGTACCCGCCAAAGCCGCCGAAAGGTCCGTGGCGCTCCACATTTTAGCCCGTCTTATAATACACGCCTTATCTTTGTTTGACGTAATTTTATTATCCTCCAAGTCCACATTTTCAATAATCTGCTCCGACTCGCCTGTCAAATCTTCAAAAAACGGCATATTGATAATTGGGGCGGCCTGACTCGCCAATTTATCAAACTCACTGTTGTTAGCGACTATCCCGCTTTGCACAAGCGCGGATAACTCCATACTTTTGTTAATCACATAAGGATTAAACAATTCCGGCACAATAACGTCCGTTAATTTTGTTCCCGCCATAAATTAAAACCTCCTTAAATACTTACTCCCGCAATCGCCGCCAATTCTTTAGCCCGCGCGGGATTTTCCTTAAATAACTCGCCTTGTTTTGTTAAATTAAAAGTTTCTTTAGCGAAAGGATTTACCGCTGTGTTATTGTCTCCTTTTGTCGGTCTGTAAACGGTTTTTTTACCGTCCGAACCAAAAATATAAGGCATACTCTCTCTATAAGACGACACGGCTTCCTCAACCAATACAGGCGTTCCTTTATCGTCAAAGCTGAATTTCTCAATCCCGCCGTGCTTATAAATTAAATAATCAGCGTCAGTAACGCCAATTTCGCTTAATTTCTTTTTAAGAGCGAATTCCTTTGATTTAAGAGCTCCTTCCGCCTTTAAATTCTCGATTTCCTCCTCGTAGCCTTTTATTTTAGTTTGTAAATCCTCGTTGTCCTTGTTGGATTTCTCCAAATCCTTAATTGTTCCGTTCGCTGTCTTTAACTGCTCATTTATTGAATTAAACTCAGATTTCGGGACAGCGTGTTTGGGAAATTCCGCGCTGATTTCTTTCATCAGCGTATCAATATCAATTTTCCCATCCTCAATTTTTACTTCCTCAATAATTTTTCTTAACCATTCCATAGTAAATACCTCCATAGATTTTTTATTCCGGCTCTTTCCGGTCGGGAGTATCGTTGTTCTTTATTCTCCGCAACCTCTAAAAAGGAGTAATATATAAATATTTTTGCGCACAAAAAAACACCTGAATAATTTTCAGATGTTCTCTTTACAAAATATTTATTTGTGGTATAATATAATTATAAAAGGCAATCGCCACAAGATGTGGCTGACCAGTAAATGATAGAAAAACCACCCGTTTACCGCTCAAAGTATCAGGGTGGTTTTTCTATGTAAAAAACCTACTTACAAAACGTAAACACGAATGTAAGCAATGCTAAAAGAAAAATACCGAATGTCAAAAGTTCCATGAAGTTAAACTGATTTTTCATAACACCACCCCCATTCATCAAAGAATGAAGGTCAGCACACCCCGCACCGATTGCCCATATTTGAATTTTATCACAATATGTAATTTATTGCAATAATAAAGAATTTTATTTCTTACATTTTTAAAACTTCAGATATACTCTTTCTCAATGTTTCCATTACCTTGTTGACATCTGCCATTTCTTTTATATCTCCAAAATTTATATTAATTTTAGGGATTATGTCTTTTATTTTTTTCAGTTCATCGGCAAACTGTTTTGTATATTCCCTTATTTCCTTAACTGCCTCCCCTGAAATATCACCCCTCCCGTCAATAGCCTCATAGCGTCTTTTGAATTCCTCCTCACAGCAAATTTCTATAAGCCCGTCATTTGATATAATCAAATATTCCCCAAACTCAGCGTAGTATTTACACAAACTATCAGAAACAATTATACCTCTCTCGCTTATTTGAATAACCCTTACGCCTGTTTCTTTGAGTTCCTCCCAAAAAGCCTCCGTATTCTCAATCTTTAAAAATTCCTTATCGCTGTTTTTTTCTCTGCATTTCATTTAAGATTCCTCCTTGTTTTTTTCAATAAAAAAGCGCCCTTTATATAGACGCTTATTCCTTTTTAAAAAATGGTTCTAAGTCAATTTCTGATTCAACATATAATTCATTTTCATAATAGCTATTTATAACTTTTATTTCCTTATCATTATAATAGTAAATTTGAATTTTTGTTTCGTCTACATCAATA
>CANOGI010000150.1 GCA_947565475.1 uncultured Eubacteriaceae bacterium | reverse complement strand
CATATAAAGCAAATACGGAATATTTCAAGAGAGTATCAAGATTATTCGTATCTGTCGGATAACAAGCATACCCAACAGCGAACTTTATTTTAAATTCCTTTCCGTCAGGAGCCGTAAAAGTATTTGATGAGATTTTTTCTTCCCATTCTTGAAATTTTCTTTTAACGTCCTCTCTTGAACTTTCAGAATAAATAAAAGTCATAAATTCGCCTTTATTTTTAATTCCCGCGAAGAATCCGTCAAAAAAAGCTGAGAAAAAAGAAATAGCGGTTCTTAAATATTTATCTGAGACAAATTCCCCATAAGTCTCATATATCGTTGAATAATAGATTAGTTCTATTGAGGCAAAACAGCCGAAACTTAATTTATTATTTTTTATGTACTCATCAGTCTTTTTAAGAAAAGCATCTTTTTTAAGAAAACCAGTGGCGTAGTCAAAATCAGAATCAAAAATGCCTTTATACTTTTTTATAACATAATCCGAAGCGTCAATTATAATTCCCTTCGTTTGCTTCTCATCATAATAAAAAATCTTAATCCATTTTTTTATATTTCCTATTTCTATACAATAAATATTTTTTTCCTGTTTAAAAAGTTTCCAATTGTTATTTTTAAACTTAATATATTCCTCAATAGGCATATTATTAATACGACCGCCTTTATTTAAAGGCTCAGCTCCGATAAATCCCGCTATTTCCGATGAGTAGATTACAATGCCTTTCTCCGCTAATATTTCAACCGCTCCAATATTTGTGTTGAACATAGCGGCGTTATTTTTAATATTATTTAAAATATCTTTATATCTGCCGCATAAGTCCGAAATTTTATTTATGTATAAATCCACGGCGTCAAACCCTGTTTTTGTAAGGTCAAGATTATTTATCGTAAGATCAGTGTTTTCAATTTCTTTCTTTGATTCTTGAAATCTTGAGAAAACTTTCCCCACTATTTTTGAGTAAAAAGTTATAACTAAAATTATAAATATAGTAAAAAAAGCGCAACTTACAAAAAACATCTTAAAAAATAAGTTTTCTTCTTTCTCTAAAGAAACTAAGACAATATTAGGGTCAGAAACTGTTTTATAGTATACTAAAACGTCATTTTTATTTCCATTCAGAGAAAACTTTTCTATTTCCCCCTCTGAATAATCACTTCCCGAAGTTTTCAGCTTAATAATTTTTGACAGTTCAATAAAATTCACGTCAGATAGAAACTCATTATTTTTCTCATACTTGCTGAAATCGACAAACGTGTCAGTATCAGACAGCAAAACAGAAAAAAAGGTCTCATCATTCAATTTAATAAAAAACTTTTCAAAATTTTCATCATTATAAGAAAATATCAGTTTTATTTCCGAGTTTTTATAATAAATATTTCTTCCAAATAATATATAATTCTTATTTGTAAATTTATCCACAAAAAAGTCAGAAATATAAACTTTCCCTACTTTTCCATAATCAGAGGCAAATTTAATAGCTTCTTCTCTTTTGTTGTCTTCACCTATTGATAATATACAATTATTTTCATCGTCAAATAAATATATTGTTTCTGGAGCGTTATCTTTTTTCATATAATAATCAAAAAAAATCTGAATGTCATTTTCATTTTTATTCTCAATAAAATTCTTTAAATCATAAGAATTCACAGCGGAAGAAATATCATATTTAAGTTCCTCAATATAATTTTTAACATATCGCTCATATGAGATAAATTCCACATCCGTATCATTCTTCTCAGCGTAGTAAAAAAACATAAACGTTATAAAAACAAATAATACGGCGAAAAGCAATAACGTAAATATAATAATCGCTATACTTTTTTTATAAAATGAGTCTTTAACCAATCGCCTCACCTCATTTAAAATTATAATTAATGGCCACTGTTATATGTTAAACTATCTGTTTGGATATTTCTCAAAAAGCTCTTTAAAGGACTCATATATAGCCTCGGCAGCAAGCTGTCTGTATTCAGGTGAATTTAATTTAGCGCCTTCTTCCACATTTGTTATAAAGCCTATCTCACATAAAGTAGCCGGAACTGTGCTTTGTCTTAAAACAATAAAATTTTCTCTTTTAACTTTTCTGTCAAAACTCTCAAGTTTCTCAAGAAGATTCTCAAGAAGTGTTCCCGCCAGCAAACTGCTTGAAATTCCCCTGGACGACGAAACATCATCCATATTATAATAAAATACTTCTGTTCCGTTCGCTTTTTCCGAGCTTGCTGAATTTATGTGAACGGAAACAAAAAGATCACCTACAGTATTTCCTAAATTATTTCTATCCTCAAAAGACGGATAAAAATCTGTGGTTCTTGTGGCGTATCCTTTAATATTGGGGTCGTTTTCCAAAAGAGCCATAACTCTGTTTACAATGTCAAGAGTTATTGATTTCTCAACATATCCCTGAGACATTGCGCCTGTGTCATGCCCTCCATGCCCTGCGTCAAGTACCACAATATTTTTATATTTAGCTTTAGGGTGTAAAGCGTTTATATAAATATTTTCCTCGTCTTCCAAAACATTAAAAGCTAAAACAGATTTTTCATTGAACGTAACTTTCAAAGCCTCTTCTGTCACAGAAACTTGAATTTCGGAAAAATTATGGTCATTAACCCCGATAGAGGAATTTCTTACAAAGTTTCTGTAATCACCATAAAATACAACCTTATATATTCCATTATTATAATCGTCAATATGTTCCACATTGTTTAAATTAAAAGTTCCACCGTTTTTCTTTATAGAGAGAGATGTACTGTAAACATCATAGCTTATATCTCCTGAATCCGAGTTCAATATATTTTGATAACTTTCCGTGGTCTGTTCTGTCGCCGCATTATTTCCACCGGACCAAATCGGTGAATCTGTTACAGCCTCTGTTTCTGTTTCAGAAGTTTCATTTGAATTATTTACAAAATTAACCTCAATACTTTTTTTATCTTCTGAAAGCTGTACATTATATTGAAAATCTCCTTTTAAATCAAATACAACTCTAGCCGTTTTATCATTTTCCCCCAAGCGCACTTTTGATACGGCAAAATTTGATACATCCATATTGTTCGATACTGTTTTTATTCCGCATTTATTAACATCAACAACAAGTCTACGGCCATTTTCGGTCAAAATCATATGATTGATTCCATTAGCCTCTTTGTCCAAATTAATAACAAACTTTCCCTCCTCGCTTGTCTTCGGCAAATTAACAGAATTAATATTAGATAAAATTTCATTTACCGAGGCTGTTCTCGTCTTTGAGTCCCATAAAACATTAAGTCCCACAGAAGAAGAAACAAAACGCAGAGGAATCATAGTTTTATTGTTAATAATTTTAGCGGGAATAGACATAGATGTAGAAGTATTATTTACCATCGCGTTTTTATCGCCTATTTTGAGTATAACATTTTTATCATTATAATTTATAGTTACTTTATATGTATTAGCGTCCCATTGAACCTTTGCCCCAACTTCCTCAAAAACCTCTCTCGCAGGAACAAGAGTAAAATTATCAAAAATGACGGGAGGCATCGTAAGATTTTTCATTTCCTTGCCATTTATATATAAACTAACTTTCTGGTTAACATATTGATGATTAGCGCCGTCATAATTAAGATTAAGGCATACATATTCAATAGCCGCGTACACCGTAGTTGAAAAAATAAACATAAATAAAAATATTAAAATAACTATATATTTTTTATGTTTCATTCTCTTTCGCCTCCAAAAAAATGTGTATACAAGTATTATAGCAGAAAAAACACATAAAAGATATATTTTATAATTATTTGAAATAAAAATGTAAAATTACCTTCCTGTCTAATTATAACACTCGCAGAGGCGTCAGCATAAAATATAAAACTATATTATTTATAGCGATTTCCAAAATCCTTAGTGAAAACCAATAAAAGAAATCCTCTTATATATCAGATTTATTAAAACTATTTCTGTTCATTTTTTTCTGTTTCTCTATAAATAAGTATAATTATAGTGTAAATTAATTATAAGGTTATTATTGTCTATGTAAAATTTACAAATTCAAATAATAATTGACAAGACTCGAAAAGTATATAAACCATAAATCTCTATATAATAAAACCATACCGTAAATTTGGGAGATGATTTTTATTAATATAAATTGTATAAGTAACTGTAAATATCAGTCAAACGGGAAATGTACCCTAAGAAATTTACCGAAATTAAATTACTTTAATATATCAAAACAACAAAATAATTGTCCCTATATTGACAGCTTTGTTGAGTTTCAAACAGAAGAAAATAAGTATGTCTTAAAATAATCAATACGTCTTAAAAGCGTTCAGATTATAAAAAACGCAAAAAAGAGGGGTTCATAAATAAAGAACCCCCTCGATAAAACGCTGATAAAAATAAATTAAATAAGCGCTTGTATATACAATCCTGAATTACTACATAAATCAATAAATTTCTCACCTATTTTCACAATAGGCTTTGAGAGATTGTTCTGATTAATAAAAACAACTTCCCCTTCCTCCTCATTTGAGAGAAGAACTCTGCTGCCTATATAAGAATAGGCGATATTTCTGGAAAAAATCATAACTTTCTCAACATCAAGAGAACCATAATAATTTTCCTCAAATTCCTTCAATACTTTAAAAGGACACTTTCTTATATGATACGCTCTATCTGATGTCATAGCGTCATAAATATCGCACACTGAAACTATTTTAGCGAAATGCTCGATTTTAGATTCTTTCACTCCAAGGGGATACCCTGTACCATCAAGTTTTTCATGATGCATAAGAGCGGTAAGTTTAATCGTTTCCGGAATATTCTGGTCGATTAAAAGCATATATCCATAACTGGTGTGTTTTTTCATTTCAGAAAATTCTTCCTGAGTAAGTTTCCCGCTTTTATTCAAAATTTTATCATCAATCATCATTTTGCCAATATCGTGCAAAATTCCTGCGACAGTAATATCACGTTTTTCGTCATATGGCATATTTGTCCATCCCGCATATAAATAGCACAAAATAGAAACGTTAATAGAGTGCCTATACGTATAATTGTCCGACGCTTTTAGATGATAAATATAATTAACAACATCACTTTTACATCTTACCTCATCCAAAATAGAAGCCGCGCTGTCATATAAATTGGAAACATTTAAAGGGTCTCCATTTAGCGTGCCTAAAAAGGAGTCTTTTATCTTATCAACACGTTCCCGATATATAGCGACAAATTTTTTAAATTCCTCTCTTTTGACAATAGATTTTTTTATCTCTTCCTCAAAATCATATCCATCTTTGACATCAAAAGGATTCGCATCAATTTGTTCGTAAACATAAATATAGTCAATATCGCTTTTTTCTAT
The DNA here is from genome assembly GCA_947565475.1 of uncultured Eubacteriaceae bacterium. Classification (GTDB taxonomy): domain Bacteria; phylum Bacillota; class Clostridia; order Lachnospirales; family CAG-274; genus MGBC114079. Next base: position 428 of record CANOGI010000150.1, on the reverse strand, counting down.
TTTCTCAATATCTCTATCTGACAAAGCACTGCCTTTAACAAATATAACCATTCCATTCTTTGTGATAACGTCTTTGGCAAGAATCATATTATTCTTAACATTATTCATACGAATCTTTTTAACATCCATAAAATCACCTTAAATTAAAAGTTTTCCTTAACAAATTTTTCGATTCTGTCAATACCGTTGACAATATTCTCCATAGAAATGGCATAAGATAATCTTATGTAATTTTCAAATCCGAAAGATTCACAAGGAACAACGGCAACTTTATATTTATCCAATAAAATTTTAGAAATATCGTTCGCATTATTTATTTTTACCCCAAACACTTCCGCACCGCACATTTTTGAAATATCAACAAAAAGATAAAAAGCGCCTTTAGGAAGCAAAGAGCTTAAAAGCGGAATATCAGAAACTCTTTGAGC
>CANOGI010000149.1 GCA_947565475.1 uncultured Eubacteriaceae bacterium | reverse complement strand
AACGCCACGGATTTAAGGGCGGGCGCCGCTTTGGTCATCGCGGGGCTTGCGGCCAAAGGAACGACTACAATAGGAAACGTTAAATATATTGACAGAGGATATGAGAAAATAGAGTATAAGCTAAGAGCGATAGGCGCCGACGTTAAAAGGGTCGGCGAGAAAGATATTGTCTGAAAAAAAGGTTTTTGTGCCTTGTCTCAAATTCAGAGAAATAGTTTATGGATAGAAATAAAGCGATGGATTTTAATATTTTATGAACAGGGGCGTTTATTATGGCTGTTAAATTTGCCACTATAGCGAGCGGCAGCAGCGGGAACAGCGTTTTTATCGGAACGGAAAACACCAATATTTTAATCGACGCCGGTTTAAGCGGGAAAAAGATTCAGTCGGGGCTTTCTGAGATTGGGGTTTCGGGAGGAGATATTGACGGGATTTTTGTGACTCATGAGCACATAGACCACGTACAGGGTGTCGGTATTTTGTCAAGACGCTTTGGAATTCCCGTTTACGCCACAGAGGGAACGTGGAGAAATATGCCAGGTTCTGTAGGGGATATTTCCCTTGATAATAAAAGGATTATATCAAAAAAAGAGGATTTTGTAATTAAGGATTTAGCTATAAAGCCTTACCCTATTCCTCATGACGCCACCGAGCCCGTGGGATACAGCGTTATGAGCGACAAATTTAAAATATCCGTGGCTACGGACATAGGTCATGTCACGGAAGAAATTATGGAAAATGTCAAGGACTGTGATTTGCTTCTTTTAGAAAGCAATCACGATGTTCATATGCTTGAGTACGGTACATACCCATATCCTCTTAAAAGGCGTATTTTGGGAAACAACGGTCACCTTTCAAACGAGACCGCGGGAAAGCTTTTAGCCTGGGTTATATGTCAGAATCAAAAACTTAAAAATGTTTTTCTTGGGCATTTAAGCAAGGAAAACAATACTCCGGAGACGGCTTATAACACGGTTAAGGGAATTTTGGACGGATATGGAATTGAGACAGGGAAGGAATTTAATTTATATATGGCGGCGAGATTTGGGGTCGAAAGACTTATTGAGCTTGTGTAAGGCAATATTATGAGAACAGATATTATTTGTGTTGGAAAAATAAAAGAAAGATTTTTTAAAGACGCCATATCAGAGTATTCCAAACGTCTTTCCAAATATGTCAATCTTAACATCATTGAGGTTTCTGATGAGAAAACCCCCGAAAGCCTTTCGGAAGCCCAAAGGCGAATTGTAAAGGATAAAGAGGGGGAGAGGATTTTAAACGCTGTAAAGACTAATTTTATTATCGCTCTTGATTTAAAAGGGGAAAAGTTCTCAAGCGAAAGTTTTGCTGAGTTTTTGAGAAAATCTATGGTTTCGGGAATTAACGGGGTCTCTTTTGTTATCGGAGGGTCTCTTGGCCTTTCAGACTCTGTTATAAAAAGAGCGAATTTAAGGCTTTCTTTTTCGGATATGACATTTCCCCATCAGCTTATGAGAGTGATTCTTCTTGAGCAAATTTACAGGGCTCACAGAATTATTAATAACGAACCGTATCATAAGTGAGAAACGCTTATTATTTGTTATTTTTGATAAATTTTTATCAGGGGATTTTTAAAAATTTGTTTTTATGGGCAAAATATATAAAATTGTTTCGGCGAGCTGTGAAAGAGATTGACGATTAAGTGTTTTTTATTTGAATTTTTTTTATTTAAGGGCAATGTAATTGTTTAACTTGTATATATTGGTTGTTTTAAGAAATGTATTTTAAGAAAAGTATTCCGAAAATATATTTGACAAAATTGATTGATTGATGATAATATATAATATAATCAGCGTAATAATAAGTTTTATACGCGGTATGGTTATGGACGTTTTTTTACTGACTATGATTATGATATAAAAACGCGAATAGTTTTTGACTTGTGAGAAATATTTGGGAAAAATTATGGTTTAATGGATTTGAGATTTTGTGTGAACACGGGTTGTTTTACGTTTAACTAAAGGAGTTGGTAGGGATATGAGCAATAGTTGGGGATTTAATCAGATTGACGCTGACACGCTCAAGGAAATCGCTAATATTGGATCGGGAACGGCGGCGGGAAGCCTCGCCAGTCTTCTCAAAGATAAAATCACGATGACTGTGCCGGAGGTTACAACCCCCGAATTTAAAGATTTGCCCGATATTTTAAACGGAGCGGACAAAGTTGTCGCAAGTGTTTTTGTTAAGATTTACGGCGACATTAAGGGAACCATGATGTATGTTATGGATGAGAATTCGGCTTGTACTCTTACTAACAGGCTTTTAAACAAAAAAAACAGAAGCCTTTACGATTTTGGTGAGATGGAACTGTCTGTTATTACGGAAATAGGAAATATTCTTACAAGCTCATATCTTATGAGTATGTCAAGTCTTCTTAAATTTAATATAACGAAGTCAGTTCCTTATTTAGCTATTGATATGGCGGGGGCCGTGCTCAGTGTTCCGGCGACTGAATTCGCTAAGGTTGCCGACTCGGTTTTACTTATAAAGTCGACTCTGAAAGACAATACATACAATATGTTTGGATTTTTTATTTTGATTCCTGATTTCGGTGAGATTTAACTGACAGAGTAAGTTCCCCGCTTTTTAAGCGGGGGAACTTACTATTGTATTTAGGGTGAGTGTAAGCTCACTATGAATACAAAGGAGAATATTTTCGCCTGTCGGTTACGAGAATTTTTGTTATATAAAAATTCGAGTAGTCTTGAATGTTAAATGGGAGTATAAATTTTTGACTGATAAAAAAGCGGAGTTATCAGTCGTATGTTATAAGCGGATTTGTGGAGTGAGTTTGGAAAAATATTAAAAATGTGTTGACATGTTTTTTTTTATGTGTTAGAATGTGTTTGTTTAGCCGCGCGGAGAGGTATTAAAATGTACAGCGTTTGCCGCTGTGCTTCCGAATCCGGCGAGTTCTCATTTTAAGGAGGTGTACTTATGTACGCGATTATTGAAACAGGCGGAAAGCAGTATAAGGTTTGCGAGGGCGATGTTATCAGAGTTGAGAAACTTAAAGCCGCAGCTGAGAGCAAATATGTTTTTGACAATGTTTTAGCTGTGGGAAATGGCGATGATTTTAAAATAGGCGCTCCTAAAGTTGACGGCGCGAGTGTTGAGGCTTCTGTTATCGGCGACGGCAAAGCTAAAAAAGTTATTGTTTACAAATACAAGCCTAAGAAAACTTTCCACAAGAAAAAAGGTCACAGACAACCTTTTACCGAACTTAAAATTGAAAAAATTAACGGTTGATTTTTATTTTTTAATATAATAATTTAATATAATAAAAAGTATATGATTAAAGTTAAGGTTTTTCGCAATAAAAATAATGAGGTTTATGGATTTCGTGTTAATGACCACGGCGATAGTATTGTGTGTTCCGCTGTGTCAGCTCTTACTCTTAATTGTGTGAACTGTATAGAGGCTTTTACGTCGGCGGATTTTTCTTTTGATGCTGACGAGGGCGGAGGTTTTCTCGAAATTGAGATAAAAGAGATAAAAAACGGAGCTCATAATCACGATGTTGATTTGATTTTTAATTGTCTTTTACTTGGTTTATCGGGTATAGAGGCTCAATATTCCAGGGATATTAAAATTATTGACAGGGAGGTGTAGGTTTATGCTTAAAATGAATCTTCAGTTTTTCGCTCATAAAAAAGGTGTTGGTTCTACTAAAAATGGACGTGACTCAGAGTCTAAAAGACTTGGACCGAAAAGAGCCGACGGACAGTTCGCTAAAGCGGGAAACATTCTTTATACTCAAAGAGGTACTAAAATTCACCCGGGCAACAATGTTGGTATCGGTGGAAACGATACTTTATTCGCGTTGATTGACGGTGTTGTTAAATATGAGAGAAAGGGCAGGGACAAAAAACAGCTTTCTGTTTATCCTGTTGCTGAGTAATATATAAAAAAGCCGGTTAAGCTGGATATCTCCTGCTTGACCGGCTTTTTTATATATTTGTCTTGATATTTTAACCGACGGAGGAAGTCTTTTGATTTTTAAGCGGGGGAACTTACTCTTGTATTCACTGGGAGCGCGGGCTCATTCTGAATACAAAGGAGAATGCTTTCGCCGCTGGTTACAAGAATTTTTGTTATATTGTTATAATTTTATATATTTTTGTTAAATATATAACTGTTGGTTAATGTGCCGTATTATTATCCGGCTGTATTGAGCAAGGGTTATATAGTCAATAAGCTTGAGAATTAACAACCTCACAAGACAAAAATCATTTTTATACTGTCTTTTTTCGCTTTTTTCAAGTGGGTTGACTATAACTATATGAATTACAGTGATTTCAATTAAATTTGACAGAGTTGTTTTTATTTATAATGAGATTGCTATAAAATAATATTATAAAGGAGTTGTTTTACAATGGCAGATTTAAAAGGAACAAGAACAGAGGAAAATTTAAGAACGGCTTTCGCCGGAGAGTCTCAAGCGAGGTGCAAATATACTTATTTTGCCTCAAAGGCTAAAAAGGATGGTTATGTACAGATAGCGAAAATTTTTGAGGAAACCGCCGAGAATGAGAAAGAACACGCGAAAATGTGGTTTAAGGCTTTAAACGGCTTGGGTTCCACTCTTGACAACCTCAAAAGCGCCGCCGAGGGTGAGAATTTTGAATGGACCGATATGTATAAAAATTTTGCTGAGGTGGCAAGAGAAGAGGGATTTGATGAGATAGCCAGACTTTTTGACGGCGTGGCGGCGATAGAGATGGAGCACGAGAGGCGATACAGAAAGCTTATCGCTAATCTTGACGAGGGTCTTGTTTTCTCAAAAGACGGGGACGTTATTTGGGAATGTGCTAACTGCGGGCATATATGCGTAGGGAAAAAAGCGCCGCAGGTTTGTCCTGTATGTGCTCACCCTCAAGCTTACTTCCAGGTTAAAGCCGAAAATTATTAAGTAAATACTGTCATCTATAGTGAAAGAACTTGAATAACGGTAAAAAAATATTTTACGTCCGCTTGCGGCAAAAGTCGGTCAGCGAATTGCGAAGCACTTTGCAGACTTTTGAGTAAAATAAGTTTTTTACTTCTTTTTAAGTTTTTTCACTATAAAAGTCATTTTATTTACTATAACGTGAGTTCGATGAAAAATAACAGTAAAACGCAGTTTTTCGAGATTCGGCAAAGCGAAAGTTTTGCATTATAAAGTTTAGGTTAAGCTTTTTTAAAAGCCCTCCGGGTGTGGCACAGCATTCTACGGTTTTAATCTTTTAAGTTAGTGCCTATGAGGCAGAGCCTCAAGGTTTTTATGCTTAAAGAGCATTTTTGAAGGTTTGGAACCTTTTTGCGATAGAAAAAGGCTCTATATTAACTATAAATTTTTGTCGAACTTATGTTATTCAATTTTTATTTCAGAAAAATATATACTCCTTATTTTACGTACAAACAAAAAACAAATAGGAAGCTAAAATAATAGCTCCCCATTTGTTTATGAATTATAAAATATAAAAAATAATTTATATTTTTAGTTTATTACTTGCCAGCTAATTTTTTATAACCCTCAAGTCTTCTCTTAGCGTCTTCTGCACATTTATCAAACAACTCATCAGCCGTTTCTGGGAACGCTCTCTTAAGAGATGTATAACGAACTTCACCTTGAATAAATTCTTTAAAATCGCCTGTAGGCTCTTTTGAATCTAATGAAAACTCTTCTGTTTCAGGATTATATCTGTATAACTGCCAATAACCACATTCAACAGCTTTTTTAGCCTCAAGCTGAGAATTCATCATATTAATACCATGATTAATACATGGAGAATAAGCGATAATCAATGATGGTCCGTGATATGCTTCAGCTTCTTTCATAGCCTTGATTAATTGA
>CANOGI010000148.1 GCA_947565475.1 uncultured Eubacteriaceae bacterium | reverse complement strand
GGTTTAGCTTCGTAAGTTTGATACAGCTTAGAAATATTTGAGATTTTCATAATAGACACCTGCCTTTTTAAATAAATTTTTAGACAACACGAACAACTGTGAAATTAAAAAGCAAAACGATAACAGCGATTTATTTTCCTTATAAATATATTGTCAGACAAAATCAATAAATATTCACAAAGCGATAATATTTATAAAAACGCGACTTAAAATATTAAGCTCTGGGGATTACACAAATTCCCGTTTATATCAATATTTTAGCCGGTTGGATAGTCGCTCATAAATTATATCGTCAGAAAATATGAAAAAAATTATACTTTTAAAAAAAAATTTTAAACAAATTTAAAACACTTAAATTAAGCTTTGTACATAAATCTATACAATAGACTTAAATTTTGCAGGGTGATATATATTTTCTTGCAGAATTTTGGCTGTTAAGATTTTTAAGAGTATTTATTTATAATCAACATTAATTATTGAAAAATGCGATTATAAAGGATTTTTCTTATGTCAAATAAAATGATTTGGTTTTTTTATCAAAAAAAAATATAAATTATTTTGATAAAAAACTTGCATTTTAATTGATTATATAGTAAAATATAGTCCCGGGATAAATTTATCGGATATTAAGTCAATATTTACTGACGGGAGACTTAGAAAACATGACTTGTTTTCAAAAAATTTGTTGTTATGTAGACTAAGCGCCGTAAGACTCTGTCCGATATGTAGTATACTTCTTTCTAAACTATGTAACCGCAGTAAAGTTTTGAGGGAAGCGTAGTCAACAAACTTAAAAATAAACAAGCTCGGCGTACAGGATTTTTTGCCGTGTCGTGGGATAGTTGTCTATGTGTCTAAAGTTTGCTTATTTTCAAGTTTATTGATGGTAAAGTAAATTTTTATAATAATTTAATTTTAAGAAGAATATTTTATTGTTTATGGAAGGATTGATATTGTGGATTTCAAAGGTTTACCACCTAAGCGAGGGCTGTATGACCCTAAATTTGAGCATGACGCGTGCGGTATTGGCCTTATCGCCAATATTAAAGGAAAGAAGTCTCATGACATTATTGACAGCGCGATTCAGATTTTAAAAAATCTCGCCCACAGAGGAGGCGTTGGAAGCGAACCTGATACTGGCGACGGAGCCGGGATTTTAATTCAGATACCTCACGCTTTTATGAAGAAAGTGTGTATGAACGAAGACATTAAGCTACCCAAAGAAGGAGAGTACGGAGTGGGTATGCTTTTTTTGTCTCCGGATTTTGAGACAAGAACAAAATCTCTCAGGAAACTGGAAAAAATTGTAGAGGAAGAAGGGCAGAATTATCTCGGAATGAGAGAGGTGCCGACATACGCTAATTGTATTGGGAAAAGCGCGAAAGAAGCCGTTCCGAGGATTGTGCAGGTTTTTATAAAAAAGGCGGACGATATAAATGTCGGCGATGAGTTTGAGAGAAAACTTTTTGTTATTTTAAAGCGGTCTGAGAAAGCCATAAGGTTTTGCGATGAGGATAAGGACAGTTATTTTTATTTCGCCTCATTGTCATCAAAAACTATTGTGTATAAAGGTATGCTTACTCCTGAGCAGGTAAACAGATTTTATTTAGACCTTATGGACCTTGACGTCAAGACCGCTATCGCTATGGTGCATTCCCGTTTCAGTACGAATACTTTCCCAAGCTGGGAAAGGGCGCACCCTAACAGATATATTATTCATAACGGGGAAATTAACACTATAAGAGGCAATGTGAACTGGGTTAAGGCAAGAGAGAAAATGTTTGAGACAGATGTTTTCGGTGAGGATATTAAGAAAATTTATCCTGTCATTAACGAGGACGGAAGCGATTCTGCCATGTTTGACAATTTTGTGAATATGCTTACCCTTTCGGGGTATTCTCTTCCTAAAGCGATTATGATGGCTATTCCTGAGCCATGGGAAAATGATTTCGCTATGTCTGACGATAAAAGGGCTTTTTATGAATACTCAAGCTGTATGACAGAACCATGGGACGGACCGGCCGCTATAGGATTTACGGACGGTGTGAGAGTGGGCGCCACTCTTGACAGAAACGGACTTCGACCAGCGAGATATTATGTTACGAAAGACGATATGGTTATTCTCTCGTCGGAAGTGGGGGTTTTAGATATTCCCGCCGAGGACATTGTAAAAAAAGACAGGCTTGAGCCGGGGAAAATGCTTCTTATCGACACTGAGGCGGGTCGTATTATTGAGGATGATGAGATTAAGAGCGCTATTGTGTCAGAGCACCCATACAGAGAATGGCTTAATAAAAATCTTATTAATCTTGACAACATTAAACAGTCGGAAAAGCCGTCTCAAAATTGGCGTGAGCTTGTAGAGAAAATAAAGGACGATACTTTAAAGCAGCCATATGGAGAACTTATAGCCAAACGTTTTATCGAGCTTGAGAATATATTCGTGAACAAGGAAAATGAGTTTGACGAGAAAGAGCCCCTGCTTACAAGGCAAAAAGCGTTTGGTTATACATGGGAAGACGTGGACACAACTTTAAGAGGAATTATTGAAACGAGGACAGACCCGATTTCAGCTATGGGAACGGATACTCCTATAGCTGTTTTATCCGAAAAACCTCAGCTTTTATACAATTATTTCAAACAGCTTTTCGCCCAAGTTACTAATCCGCCAATTGACGCTATAAGGGAAAAAGTTGTCACAAGTACCCTTGTATATCTCGGCGGAGAAAAAAATCTTTTAAATCCTACGGAGGAAAATTGCAGAAGAATAAAATGCGCCACGCCTATACTTACAGATGAACAGCTTGACAAAATTAAACGTATTGACGAAAGGGGTTTTAACTCTGTCACTATTCCTATGCTCTACAACGCGAAGGAAAAAGACGGTATGGTTAAAGCTATCGATGATATTTTTAAGGCGGTTGATATTGCCGTTGAGAACGGGCGAAATATAATCATTCTTTCCGATAAAGGGGTTAATTCGGAAAAATACGCTATTCCGGCGCTTTTGGCGTCATCAGGCGTTCATCATCATCTTATAAGAAAAGGTTCAAGAATGAACGTAAGTGTTATTCTTGAGACAGGAGAGCCGAGAGAGGTGCATCATTTCGCGGTTCTGCTTGGATACGGCGTAAACGCTGTTAATCCTTATCTCGCTTATGAGACTTTAAGGGATATGTCTGATAAGGGGTATATCGCTGTTTCCGCTGAGGAAGCCGTGAAAATTTACTCAGACGTGGTTACAAGCGGTATTGTCAAAATTATGTCTAAGATGGGTATTTCCACGATTCAGAGTTATCAGGGGGCGCAGATTTTTGAGGCTCTCGGTATTTCCGAGGAGGTTGTGGACAAATATTTCAGCGGAACAGTTACAAGAATCGGAGGGCTTTCGGAGAAACATATAGCTAAGGAAACGAAAATTCGCCATGAGAAAGCTTTTGACCCTCTGACTAAGGAAAGTCCTTTGGAACCGGGCGGAAACTATAAATGGAGGAGAGGAGGGGAATATCATCTCTTTAATCCCGAATCCGTTTATAAGCTTCAAAAGGCCTGCCAAACGGGAGATTATAAGCTGTTTAAAGAGTATACAAAACTTATGAACGAGAGAACGGAGAATCTTTGTCACATAAGAGGGCTTCTTGATATAAGAACCGTTGATAAGCCAATTAATATTGACGAGGTTGAGTCTGTGGATTCTATCGTTAAAAGATTTAAAACGGGAGCTATGAGCTATGGCTCAATCAGTCTTGAAGCTCATCAGTGTATGGCTATAGCCATGAACAGGCTTGGCGGAAAATCAAACAGCGGAGAGGGCGGGGAAAATCCTGATAGGTTTATACCCGACGAAAACGGCGACTTTAGATGCTCAGCTATTAAACAGGTGGCGTCGGGGAGATTCGGAGTCACTATAAATTATCTTCAGAACGCCGTTGAAATTCAAATTAAAATGGCGCAGGGGGCTAAACCAGGAGAGGGAGGACATCTTCCGGGGAAAAAGGTTTATCCATGGATAGCCAAAGCGAGAAACTCAACCCCTGGCGTAAGCCTTATTTCCCCGCCTCCTCATCACGACATTTACTCTATTGAGGATTTAGCCCAGCTTATACACGACCTTAAAAACGCCAACAGAAACGCGAGAATAAGCGTTAAGCTTGTATCGGAAGCGGGAGTCGGCACTATAGCCGTAGGCGTTGCGAAAGGCAGGGCGGACGTTATTCTTATAAGCGGATATGACGGGGGAACGGGAGCGGCTCCCCGCACGAGCGTACGTCACGCCGGCTTGCCGTGGGAACTTGGCGTGGCTGAGACCCATCAGGCTCTTCTTATGAATAATTTACGCGACAGAGTAGTTATTGAAACTGACGGAAAGCTTCTTACAGGCCGTGACGTCGCTATAGCGGCTTTGCTTGGGGCGGAGGAATTTGGATTCGCGACAGGCCCTCTTATCACTATGGGCTGTGTAATGATGAGAGTATGTAATCTTGATACTTGTCCTGTGGGTGTGGCTACTCAAAATCCAGAACTCAGAAAGAAATTTAAGGGAAAACCGGAATATGTGGAAAATTTTATGAGATTTATTGCCCAGGACCTTAGAGAGTGGATGTCCAAAATAGGCGTGAAATCCGTGGAGGAGATGATTGGGCACGTTGAGAAGCTTGCTCCAAAAAAGGTAGAGAACTGGAAAGCCAAAAGTGTTGACCTCACAAGCATTTTATATCAGACAAAAATCTGTACAAACGATAAGGAAAGATATTTTAATGTTAAACAAGACCATGAGCTTGAGAAAACTCTTGATGTGAACGCTCTTTTGAGGCTTTGTGAAACCGCCGTTAAATGTGGGAAAAAAGTTTCGGCGAGTATGGGAATCACTAATATTAACCGTGTTGTCGGAACTATTCTGTCTTCAGAAATCGCCAAAAAGTATGGCGAGGAGGGACTTCCGGAGGATACAATAAATTTAAACTTTTCAGGTTCAGCGGGACAGAGTTTTGGGGCTTTTCTTTCAGGGGGTGTTACCATGCGTCTTGAGGGAGACTCAAACGATTATATAGGAAAGGGTCTCTCAGGGGGCAAAATTATTGTGGTTCCGCCTGAAAAGGCTCCGTTTAAGGCCGATGAGAATGTTATTATCGGAAATGTGGCGTTTTATGGTGCCATTAAAGGCGAGGCGTATATCAACGGTATAGCCGGAGAGCGTTTCTGTGTCAGAAACAGCGGTATAAAAGCTGTAGTTGAGGGAATCGGCCAGCATGGTTGTGAGTATATGACCGGCGGACGGGTTGTTGTTTTGGGACGGACAGGCTCAAATTTTGGCGCCGGTATGTCGGGCGGTATCGCTTTTGTTTATAATATAGACGGGGATTTTGAGAAGAGATGCAATAAACAGCTTGTGTCAATTGAGGAGATTTCGGATAAAGAAGATATCTCAGAGCTTAAAGAGATGATTGAAAATCATTATAAATATACCAAAAGTTCACGCGCTAAAGAAATTCTCGACAATTTTGACAGTGAGATTAAAAAGTTTGTTAAGGTTATTCCTTTTGACTATAAAAAGGTTATTAATGAGATTAAAAAATGCGTGGAGGACGGTATGTCTGACGAGGACGCTAAGATGGAGGCGTTCGAGGTGGTTATCGGAGAAAAACAAGTATGTGAGAGGAGTGCGGTAAATGGGTAAGCCTACAGGATTTATGGAATTTGACAGGAAGCTTCCCGAGGACAGATTGCCTAAGGAAAGAATTAAGGACTGGGGCGAGTTTCATACTCATTTTGACGTTGAGGATTTGAGAGAGCAGGGCGCCAGATGTATGAACTGCGGTATTCCTTTCTGCCATACGGGAAAACCCGTTGAGGGAGGCTGTCCTTTAGGAAATTATATACCTGAGTGGAATGATCTTGTTTACAGAGGAAAGTATGACGA
>CANOGI010000147.1 GCA_947565475.1 uncultured Eubacteriaceae bacterium | reverse complement strand
GCTAAAAAGCGCCGCTCATAAAATCGGCGTAATAAGTATTATCCAAAAACAATCAAGCGTTGTTCTTAAATTTAAACCGGATTCGGACGTTGATGTGAACAAACTGCTTCAAACGGTTAAAAATAACAATAAAAAGCTGTTTTTGAGTGGAGGTGGGACGCCCTATCTTACTTATAAAATTACAGAGGGTGACAGCAAGTTTATTTTGGATATGAAAAGATGTGTTGAGGAGATAGGATAGATACAGACGGTTCTCTTGTAATGGATTTTACTTGAGACCCCGATTTGATTTCATTGTTTTGAAAGAAGTATATTAATAAAAGGCGGATATTTTATCCGCCTTAAATATTCTTATTGTATAACGGCACGTTCTAAAATAGCTTCGGCCTGTTCTTTCTCAACATCGTTTGATAAGATGATTTCACTTAAAATAATTTGTTTAGCTGTGCCAAGCAATTTTTTCTCAACGCTTGACAGGCTTTTTTTTCTTTCTCGAAAAATAAGGGTTTTAAAAACCTGAACAACCTTTTCAAGGCTTCCTGTTTTTATTCTCTCGACATTATCTTTGTAACGCTGATTCCAGTTATCTGACATTTCTATCGGTTCGACATCATTTATAATCCCAAGAACTTCCGAAGAGCTTGAAATCTCTCTAAGACCCAAAGTATCAGCTTTTTTTACTGAAATAGTAATTTTTAAATTACCTACGGGTATTCTAAGAATATAATACAATTTGTTTTCGCCGTCAATAACTTTTTCTTCCATACCTTCGATTACACCCGCGCCGTACATGGGATAAACAATTTTATCGCCTACATTAAACACATAAAAACCCTCCTTTACTTTAGATTTACAATAAATTACAGCGGTTACTTTCCAAAAATGCCGTGTTTTACTATTCATTTACATTATATCACATTTTTTTTTGGAAATCAAAATTATTATTACAATTATTTTAAAATTGGCATTTTTATTGATAATAGGTATAGTTTCCTTTATATCTATTATTTACATAACACGTGAAAATGATACCTCATTTTGTAAGCTTTAAACAAAATTATTTTTTATGATAAGGCAGTTTGTTCATAAAAAGTAAAAACATACCGATAAATACATCAAAAATATTACATCTTTGTTACATAGAAAAAAATCCTTTGAAGTGATTGCTTTTATGGAGTATAATATAAACTATATAATGAGTATCAAGACGGAAATGTTATATCCGAATAAATTAAGAATAAACAAAAGAGTATGTGATAAAAGTTATTTTTATAGCCATTAGCGGTATTATTAGAGTGAATTAACAAACTTTTTTTACCGACAGAGGAAGTTTCTTGTTTCTTAAACGAGGGTACTTACTCTTGTATTTAGGAGGAGCGCAAGCCAGTCGTAAGGGCGAGCGGCAAAGCGAAGCTTTACGACCAGCCTCTTCCTTGTAAAAACAATTTTTATCTCGCCTCCTTTTGCTCCTTTTCAAGTGATTTGACTATAGAAGAAGTCTGCTATAAATTGTTTTACTATAATCTCAGTTTAAAGGGCGAAGGCTTAAAAGCTTTTTGAAAACAATATTATTTTATTATAAACGAGGTATAAAAAAATGAGAAATAAAATTGTTTTAATAATTATTTTTTCTTTGATTATAATAGGTTTGGCGGCTTTCGCTATTTTTTCCTTAAAGGATTTTAACGGCGATTATGCCATAAAAATAGGAGACGATATAAAGGTGAGCCGGGGAGAATATATGGTCTATCTTTATGAGCAGAAAAAGCATTTTGAGGAAACAGGCGGAGCTGATATTTGGGAAACGGATATTGACGGTGTTTTAGCGGAGGACTTGGCCAAACAGAACGCCATAGACACGGTTATTGATGTGAAAGTAGCTACGTGCCAGGCGGATAAATTTAACATAGAGCTGTCTGATGAGGAGCTTGATGAGGCGAAAAGTGAGTCTGAAAGATTTTTCGGCGAGTTAGGCGCGGAATGGACGGGTAAATTTAACGTGACTTATGACGACATAAAGAGAATAATAGAGGACGGTTTTATAAGGACAAAAGTTTTTGACTATGTAACAGGCGGATATACTGTGGACGACGAGGAGTTTGAGGAATATTTTAAGGAATATTTTGACGAGAACAAAGCGGATTTAGTTGATATGAGAATAAAGTACATTTTTAAGGGATTTAATAAAGATAAAAGCGACTTTAATAAAGTTTATGAGGATATGACCGAAATACTTTTAAAAGCGAGAGACGGAGAGGATTTTGATACTCTTATAAAAGAGTATTCGGAGAGGAACGAGCACACTGAGGTTGATATGAAAAAAGGACTTTTTGAGTCGGCGGTTGACGACGTTGTGTGCGATATGAGTAAAAAAGGCGATATATCCGACATTATAACGGTTTCTAACGGTTTTTATATAGTTTATGTGTCGGACGTTAATCCTATCGATATTTCCTCCGTTAAACAAACGGAAAAGGAAAATTATATAAGAAGAAAAAAAGATGAGCTTTACCGTCGTCAGGCGGAAAAATGGCTTAACTCATTCACTGTTGAGAAAAATGACGAGGTGTTTTCCTCGGTTAATATAAAAGATATATAATATAGTTACAAATTTATTTTGTATTTTATTATAAATGCTCTTGTCATAAAATGTATTATGACAAGAGCATTTTTTGTACTGAAAAGTATTATTTTGTTTATTTATAAATAGTTATTTATCTATACAACATAAAACATTATTCTCCGTAGTAAGCTTTTCTGTAAAGCTCTTTAAGCTCGGAAACAAGAGGAAGTCTTGGATTAGCTGTAGTACACTGGTCCTCAAAAGCTTTTTCGGAGAGGTAATCTATTCTTCCGTTAAATACAGCCTCGTCAATTCCGCATTCTCTTATTGTCTTTGGAACATTAAGTTTTTCCATAAGTTCTCTAATAGCCTTAACAAGAGATTTTACGCCCTCTTCAGGAGTGTTAGCCGGAAGACCGAGCATCTTTGAGATAGCCTGGAACTTCTCAGGAGCTATATAGTGAGTGTATTTAGGCCATGAAACAAATTTTGTTGGGGTCAACTGGCCGTTATACTCAACAACCCATGGAAGCAATATAGCGTTAGCGCGTCCGTGAGAAATATGGAACTCTCCGCCGAGCTTATGCGCCAATGAGTGGTTTATTCCTAAGAAAGCGTTTGTAAACGCCATACCGGCTATACAAGAAGCGTTGTGCATTTTCTCTCTCGCGACGGCGTCGCTTCCGTCGTTGTACGCTCTTGGAAGGTACTCGAAAACAATTTGGATAGCTTTTTCCGCCAAAGCGTCTGTATAGTCTGAGGCGAGAATAGAGACATAAGCCTCTATAGCGTGAGTAAGGACGTCAAGACCTGTGTCAGCTGTAATAGTTTTAGGAACCGTCATAACGAAATCAGGGTCGATTATAGCCACGTTAGGAGTCAATGCGTAATCCGCGAGAGGATATTTTATATTTTTCTCCTTGTCTGTAATAACGGCGAAGTTTGTAACTTCAGAACCTGTACCGGAGGTTGTTGGTATACAAACCATCTTACAAAGTTTTCCGAGGTCAGGTATTTTGTAAACACGTTTTCTTATATCAAGGAACTTCTGAGAAAGAGCGGAGAAGTCAACGTCCGGCTGTTCATAGAAAAGCCACATACCTTTGGCGCAGTCGATTGCGGAACCGCCGCCCAAAGCCACGATAACGTCCGGCTTGAAGTTTTTAAGTACCTGAACGCCTCTCATAACTGTGTCGATAGAAGGGTCCGGCTCAACGTCGCTGAATATCTCACAGTGAACGTAGTCTGTACGTTTTCTTAAATGATAAAGAATTTTATCCACGTATCCAAATTTAACCATAGATGGGTCTGTAACGATAACCGCTCTTGAGATGTCAGGCATTTTTTCAAGATACTGAACCGCTCCGAACTCAAAATAAATTTTTTCCGGAATTTTAAACCATTGCATATTCACTCTTCTTTTCGCCACCCTTTTTTTGTTGATAAGATTTACAGCGGTTACGTTTGATGTAGTGGAGTTGTGTCCGTATGAGCCGCAACCTAAAGTAAGCGAAGGCATATTCGTGTTGTAAAGGTCGCCTATAGCTCCGTGAGTTGACGGGGAATTTATAATAATTCTTCCTGTTGTGAGAGTAGCCGCGAATTTATTTATAACGTCGTCGTCTGTGGAATGAATTACGGAAGAATGTCCCATACCGCCTAAAATTACCATTTTTTCGGCTAAATCAATTCCCTCATTGGCGTCTTTCGCTTTAATGACAGCTAAAACGGGAGAGAGTTTTTCCTTGCTTAATGGGTGGTCCTCTCCTACTCCGTCGATTTCGGCACAAAGTACTTTTGTCTCTTTAGGAATTGTTATTCCCGCCATTTCAGCGATAACATAGGGTGATTGGCCCACGATTTTAGGATTAACCGCTCCTGTTTCAGGATTAATAACAACAGGCTCTAATTTAGCTGTTTCCTCAGGAGTTGTAAAATAACATCCGTTTTTCTTCATAAATTTGATAGCCTCATCATAAATAGGAGCCTCAATAATAGCTGCCTGTTCAGAGGCGCAAATCATACCATTATCGAAAGATTTTGAAAGCATAAGGTCGGTAAGAGCTCGTTTTAAGTCCGCTGTTTTCTCAATAAAACAAGGAACGTTTCCAGGGCCTACGCCGAGAGCTGGTTTTCCTGTGGAATAAGCTGCTTTTACCATTCCGGCTCCGCCTGTCGCCAAAACCATTGATATATTTTTGTGATTCATTAAAAGCTGAGTGGCCTCTATAGACGGAGACTCAATCCACTGAATACAATATTTAGGCGCGCCGGCCGCTATGGCGGCGTCTCTTACCGCTTTAGCGGCGGCTACGGACGATTTTTGAGCCGACGGGTGGAAAGCGAATATAATAGGGTTTCTTGTTTTGGCGGCTATGATTGATTTAAACATAGCGGTACTTGTTGGGTTTGTAACGGGAGTGACTCCGGCGATAACACCAACCGGCTCCGCTATTTCCATATAGTCTTCTTCATCATTTTCAGAGATAACGCCAACGGTTTTATCATATTTGATACTGTGGTATACATATTCTGTAGCGAAAATGTTTTTTGTTATTTTATCCTCATATATACCTCTTTTTGTTTCCTCAACAGCGAGCTTAGCCAGTTCCATCTGTTTTGAGTGCCCCGCGAGAGCCATTTGTTTTACAATCTCATCAATTTTTTCCTGGTCATAGGACATATACTCTTTAAGAGCCTCTCTCGCGTTTTTAACAAGCTGGTCAATCATCTCGGAAACTTCCTGCTTTACCTCAACAGCGTTTTCTGCGTTTTCTGCCATAGATAAAAACCTCCTGAATTAATAGTTTAATAAATTTTTAACAAATATTTGCCTAAACAGCTTATTTATTATTCTTTCCCAATAATATAAAATATATTTATAAATACTATATACTCTATATCAGACCAGTAAAAGACGATTAGTATTTTGTGAAACAAAATACTCTAAATCAACGGCGTCTGGCAACGCTTATGTATTTAGGAAAAAATTTTTATTTTTATATAATTTTATATAGGGTAAGAAATTAATATAAAATCATAAAATATAAATACGCTGTTTATGTGTGTTCATTTTTAATTATAAGAAACTCAAGGGTTTAAGGAAACACATGTCAAAGGTATTCGTTAAAACTTTGTCATTATAATACCTAAAACACCTTTATTTTTAATATGCTTTCTTATAACTTAATTAAAATTATATCATCTTATACAAATAAATACAAGAATTTTTTATAAAAAAATTATTCAAAATATGTTAAAAAAATATCAATTTTTTTATGTAAAATATATAAATTTTTCCGGACGTATTTCGTTAAGTTGTTTATAGTCAAATCACTTGAAAACCCGAACAAGTTCGGCGGCTAAAAATCCTTTT
>CANOGI010000146.1 GCA_947565475.1 uncultured Eubacteriaceae bacterium | reverse complement strand
GACCCCGAGGGCGAATACGTTATTGTGTATTCCGACATAAGAAATTTTAAATATATTAACGAGAAGTACGGTTATAGGCAAGGCGACGGCATTTTAAAAGACTTTGTCACGGGCATGGACTTAAAAAAATACAGTTTTATAATAAACGGCAGGGTTTTTTCCGATAATTTTGTGTCCCTCATAAAACTTGACGACAAAATCACAAAAGACAATATTGGCGAGCATATAGACCGATATGACAAAGGTTTCGCCGCCAGAAAAGAAAACGAGCTTGACGAGATAAAAATAAATATTATATCGGGAATTTATATTATAGAGAAAGGTTCCGACGAAATAGACAAGGAATATGTAAACCGCATTATCGACAAGGCGAATACGGCGAGAAAGTACGGAAAGGGCACACATTCAGGCAGAGCGGTATTTTTTGACGGAAATATGGAAAGCAGAATGCGCAAGCAGACGGAAATACTGACATCGATGGAAAGAGCCCTTATGAACAACGAGTTTATGATAGTCTTACAGCCTAAAGTAGAGCTTAAGGGAGAACACAGGATTGTGGGCGCAGAGGCTCTTGTAAGGTGGATAAGAGAGGACGGAAGAGTAATACCGCCGATGGATTTCATACCGCTTTTTGAGCAGAACGGCTTTGTTGTGAACGTGGATTTTTGCGTATATGAGCAGGTATGCAAATTTTTAAGCGAGAGGATAAAAGAAGGAAAAAGAGTCGTTCCTGTATCGGTAAATGTATCAAGGGTGCATCTTGAGAAAGACGACTTTATGGAAAAAATTGAAAATTTGATAAGCAAATATCAAATCCCGAGAAATTTACTTGAGTTTGAGCTTACGGAGAATGTATTTTTGGAGAATTCCGACAAGGCTATTCAAGTTATGAACAAGCTTAAAAAGATGCAGTTTAAGGTATCTATGGACGATTTCGGCTCAGGCTTCTCATCTCTTAACTTATTAAAGAAGCTGCCTGTTGACATATTGAAAATGGACAAAGGTTTCCTTGACACGGACGAGATAAAGGGTAACGATGAGGTAGTTATAAAAAGCATAATAGATATGGCGAAGAAAATGAGCATAACGGTTTTATGCGAGGGAGTAGAAACTCAAAAACAGGCGATGTTTTTACAAAACGCCGGATGCGACTTGGCGCAGGGGTATTATTTCTCAAAACCTGTTATGGTAGAGCAATTTAACGAGATGTTATAAAAGGAGGGGGGTGTGAAAAAATAAATTTTTCACACCCCCTATTTTGCGGGAAATGTAGCCATTTCCCGCAAATTGTTTAAGGAGGAAACCAGCTGTGTTTTTTCCGTACCCAAAATCGGTAAAAACTTTTGCCCGTTTTCAGGTTGATTGAATATAAAAAAGACAAAAAAGCGGGGTAAAGGTTCAGAGAGGTTTTTTATAAGAGGGCGGGAAACGTGTATATTTTAAATTTCGTCATAAAAATGTCACAAAAATTTAAAGTAAGTGTATTTGACAACAGGGACTGGGTATAGTAGTATTATATTATGACTTTTAACAGCGGGATGAAAACCGTAATAAACGGAAAGGAAGCGCGACTATGGAAAAAAAGAAAATAAGTTGTTTTATAATAATGGCGGTAATGATTTTACAGAGCTTATGTCTATACCCGGTTATGGGACAGACTATTAAAATCACGAAATTTACTCAGTCTCCGGCGAACCCGGTGCCGAATCAGAGCATTTTATTTAGGGTACGCACCGAGGGCGACACCAAAGAGGTGTATATGTCTATAGACGGGGACAAGGAAATAAATTTTAAGAGAAAATCAAATAATATATGGGAAGTGGAAAAAAAGCTCACCATAGAGGGAACAAGGCATATAAAAGTTACCGCTGTGGACAAGGACGGACAAAAAGACAGCGTTATTGACACAATAGAGGTGAAAGCGAGAGATAACACAAAACCGGAGAAAGAAACAGAAGCGACGACGGAGACGACAACCGAAAGAGTATATACGGGAAATATTGAGAAACCGTCGGAGGTTACGACAGAGGCCGAGGAAAGCAGCGAGAGTTTAGAGGGAAGCGATGATTTTGACGGAGGCGAGTACAGCGAGGAAAACAAAATAGACGAAAGATATTTTGAGCTTTCAAAGGGAGAGGATTTAGAAGCTATAAACAAAGCGGCGGGCGAGTCGGTATTTATGTTTATAGGGGAATCAACTTTTATAAACAAATGGGCAAAAGAGCCCATAGACCCTAATAACCTGAACGCGAGCTCATATATAAAAAACGGGTATACCCTTGTACCGCTCAGGGCGATAGCGGAGGCTTTCGGCGCCGATGTGTCCTGGAACCAGGAAGAGAAAACAGCCGTTATAACACTTTCAGGGAAAAAGATTTTGATTACGGCGGGAAGCGACATAATGAAAGTCGGCGACGGGGAGATAAAAATAGACGCCAGCGCCGAGGTTAAAGAGGGGCGTGTATTTGTACCTCTTAGGGCGATAGCCGAGAGCTTTAACAAAAATGTTTATTACAAGGATAAATTTATAGGCATAACAAACAACGGCACGTCTTTAACTGACAACGGGTTTGAGCTTATAAGGCTGTCTGTGGAGGCGAAATTTGAGTAAGGCGGCGAATCAAACAAGGGTATGCGGCGCAAAACAAATTTTTATTTTGGACTTATATTCAAATCACTTAAAAACCGAACAAGTTCGGCGGCTAAAAATCACTTTTGCTATGTTATTGTCAGTCGGCATAGGCTTTAGCTATGCTCTCCGTCCAATGTCTCGCAAAAATAATTTTTATCTTACCTCCTTTTGCCCTTTTTCAAGTGATTTGACTATAAAAGGCTATATATATTAGACCTGTTCGATAACCTCCGCCGCACTCCTTGACAAATCTTTTTTCGCTATACTTTGCTTAATTTTCCTAAAATACAAAGGCGAATACTTGCCGTTGGTTACGAGAATTTTTGTTATACAAAAATTCGAGTAGTCTTGACATTTGTCCACTATAAATAAAATAATTAATTCAGAAAAGGAGAACTATTAACGATGAAATTAAAAACTATCTCAACTTTATGTCTTACAGGAGCGATATTATTCACAACAGGATGCGGCGGAGACGACAAAGCCGTGGAAACAACCGAGAAACAAACAACTGAGACGACTATTGAAAGCTCGACGGAAATCAAGACGGAGACCGCCACAAAAGAAGTTATACCGACTGTGGAGCCGTCCGGAAAATATCCTCAGCTTATGGAGAAAGCCGAGAATGAGATTATAGCGGTTATGAAAACCACAAAAGGGGACATAACCTTGAGATTATTCCCGGACAATGCCCCGAAAGCCGTTGAAAACTTTGTCACACACGCCAAAGAGGGATATTACGATGGTCTGACTTTTCACAGGGTTATAAACGGCTTTATGATTCAGGGCGGTGACCCCAACGGAAACGGAACAGGCGGCCAGAGCATTTACGGCGAAAAATTTGACGACGAGATAACCGACAAGCTGAGAAGTTTCAGAGGGTCTCTCTGTATGGCAAACTCAGGCCCGAACACGAACGGAAGCCAATTTTACATTGTTCAAAGCAAGACAACGGGAGAAACTTACAACTCGGTTTTCAAGACGCTTTTAGAGAACCAAGACAAATATATGAGAGAACTTGACGACGGCACCAAGTCTATGATGCTCCAGTTGTTCGCCAATCAAGACCAATTTTTAAGCGGCGGCGAGACAAAAGTATCGGATATATATCCTCCTGAGGTTATATACGAGTATATGAGAAACGGCGGTTGTCCTTTCCTTGATTTTGGGTATACGATTTTTGGGCAAGTGAAAGACGGTATGGAGGTTGTGGACGACATAGCGTCGGTTCAGACAAACGCTTCTGACAAGCCTTTAGAGAATATTATTATTAATTCAATAGAGGTTACAGCAATTCCAGAATAAACAGAGGAAAGAAAAAAATATTTTATTTAATATTTTAGGGGGGTGTGAAAAATTTATTTTTCACACCCCTATTTCGCGGGAAACGCAGCCATTTCCCGCAAGATTGTTTTATAGTCAAATCACCTGAAAACCCGAACAAGTTCGGCGGCTAAAAATCCTTTTTACCGCTTCATCGTCAGTCGGCGTAGGCTTTCGACTACGCTTTCTTTCCTCTTCCTTGTAAAAACAATTTTTATCTCGCCTCCTTTTGCTCCTTTTCAAGTGATTTGACTATATCAAATTTAAGAGGCTCTGAAAATTTGTTCTTTAAGAGGTGGAAGAAAAGGGTCGAAAATTAGGTGATTTTTTCTTTGGAAATAAAAATTAACGTATTTTGTTGTGAAAGTATATTGACTTATTTATATTTTATATGTATAATACTATTATACTCCAAAAAAATTGTGTGGAGTTAAAGATACCGTTTTATTTAATAAGGGAACAGCTTTATACAGGCGGGATTTCGGGCATTTTCCTAATCTTTTCCAGTCTATTCATTCGCCTGAAATGACGTTTTATGAAAGGGTTTTCCCGTATTGATTTTTCGGCGTCTTTGCGGTATGTCTGAATTTACATAAGAAATGGGCTGTCTGATTGATGAGAGTTTTTAAGGTGACGTCGGGTGATTTCGCCACCCGGCGGAGGTTTAAAAAAGATTGTCATCGGCCTACCTGTTCTGAGAGAGCCTTAAAAAATGTTACGAAAAAGTTTCTTTAAAATGAACCTCCCGTGGCTTTGAATTTTTACGTGCTACTACTTTTAGGTCTGTTTACGACCACATATGTTTTACCGAAGCCACAAACGTAATTTAAAGCTTCTTTTTTCTATCATGGCTTTCGGCGTCTCGCGTAAATCAGATATACCGGTTATATATGCAATGAAAATTTGAATAAAAAGGAGGAAAAAAAATGAAGAAGGACTTTAAAAGAGCTTTAAGCAAAATCCTCGCTGGAGCAATGCTTATAACAAGCTCTTTTAGCAGTGTCGTTAGTGTAACGGCAGCGGAAAACGATTCGACCGGAGATACTGTGGCATTTCAGAATGATTTGAAATCAATAACAGTTCCATCTACTACAACTCCGACATCGATTGACGGGGCTACAATATCACTTGTTGCTCAAAATGAAACTGAGTCGGCTAAACTTCCACTTAGAGTAGATTCTAACAAAGGATTGGTATTTGGCGAAAATGATAAAGACAGTACAGGAAAATTACCGATTGGCACAGCTACAATTGCTTTGGATAAAGAAGTTGAAGCGGGCTGGATGGTTGACGTTGTAATCCACGCGTCACAGGTAACAAACGCTACTGTATTTGAGTTACAGGACAAAAACGGCAACAAAATTTTGTCATTGAATCAGGGTGGAAAGTGGAATACTTATAAGCCAACAAGTGCTTCAGATACCGCAGGAAGCACAGCATTTGTAACTGACAATGCTAAGGGCGGTCAGGCTACATGGAGACTTAACTTGGGCGGCGACACCAACACAATAAACACAACTAGATTCTTATCTAAGAAGACTACAGATGGAAGTTTAGATGTGTGGTCAGACAATACAGGAGCCTCAAGCAGTCAAGGAACCACTAATTTTAGATTTGTCTTTAAAAAAGATAAAACATTACAAATTTTCAGCGGATCTAATTTTGAAACAGAACTCGGCGTAACAATAACTACTAATGAGGGTAAAGGAAGTTTTGGTAACGCGCTTACCGCTGATGATTTTAAAAACACATCAACCTCAATAGGCAAGGTTTGTTTAGTTATGAGCAACTCAAAACAGCAGCCTGTAGGATTTTCAGGCTTAAAAATAACTAAACTTGCTGATGATAAGGAAGATCCTGACGAGCCAACTACATCCGGCGGAGCTATAACAACAGAGAAAGAGACTTTGACAACAGAGAAAGAAACTTCGAGTCAGTCAAGCAGTGAGGACCAAACACAGTCAAGCAGCGAGGCTCAAACTCAATCAAGCA
>CANOGI010000145.1 GCA_947565475.1 uncultured Eubacteriaceae bacterium | reverse complement strand
GTTTTAAATTCGGAATTTTGGGGGGAGATTTAAGATATAAAATTCTCTCCGATATGCTAAAAAAAGAGGGCTATCAAGTATGTTACTTTTGCAACAACTGTATTGACTGCGCCCATAAGGATTTTGATACTCTCTTTGAGGGAACAGATGTCATAATTGGTCCTATACCCTTTTCAAAGGACAATGAGAAAATTTTCTTAACAGACTGTATGGAAATAAAAATAAACGATTTATTTAAAAAAATGAATAAAAACGACGTGAAATTAATAATAGGAGGAGTAATAAGCGACAAAGTCAGAGAAACCGCAGCTAAACACAGAATAAGAATTTTCGATTTTTTTGAACATGAGGCTGTTGCTGTCTTAAACGCTATTCCAACAGCTGAAGGAGCGATTTTAAAAGCAATAGAGGAAAGCGACCGCACACTCTTCGGAAGTAAATGTGTTATATTCGGATACGGAAGATGCGGAAAATTTTTAGCGAGAGACTTAAAAGGTCTTGGCGCAGACGTTTCCGTAACATTTAGGAATGAAAAAGACGAAGCCTATATAAAGGCTTTCGGCTATAAAGGAATCAATCTTTATGATGCTAAAAATCATATAAACGAATTTAACTTTCTTTTCAATACAATACCCGCGCCCATTATAGAAAAAAGTATATTAAAAAAATTAAATAAGAACTGCGTTATTGTAGATCTTGCGCAAGCTCCAGGAGGAGTAGATTTCTGTCTCGCAAGAGAGCTCAATATAAAAGCGTTTTATTGTCCAGGACTTCCGGGAAGAGTAGCCCCTGTTACAGCCGCTGAAATTTTAAAAGACGCTATTTTAAAGATAAGCATTTCACAAATCCACTCTTTATAACATATTATAAAAATGTAAAGAACTTGTAAAAACGCTGATTGACAACTTTATTAGTCTTATGCTGATTTTAAAATATTTAGTAAGATAAATAATAAACTAAAAGAATCAATCAAACCTGATATATAAAGGAATTTTTTTATTGGTTGGCTCTAAAAATTCTAAGAAATTAATGTAAAACTATCGTGACTTAAATTTAAAATATACCAAAAAACTAAAATATTTTACTTGAAATTCTTTTCCCGTTTTTTGGTAGTCATTTTTACAACTATCGAAATATAAAGCTTTAACGCGTCATATTTGTAAAATATTTTCTATTTCCAATATTTTTTATGTACAATTATAATTTAGACTATAGCACAATTCTATAATGAAAAGAATACAAAAACATTTTATTCAATACTTCTTTACGATTTCGGTGTCTAAAACACAAAACGCCTTTCACTGAAACTTTGAATAAAATATTCTTTTTAGTTCTGCTACAATTGCTTTAAAATTAGTATTTAAAGACTATTTATATTTTTGTTTCACAAAAATACTCATAACCGATAATGGATAACCACACCTTTGTATTCAATAGGAGCTTGTATTCTCGCTGAATATAAGAGGAAGTCCCCCGCTTAAAAATCACGGACTTCCCCAATCGGTTAAACTAAAAAATAAGCGTTTCTCTGTATTTTCTTTATTTATGATAAAAACTTTAACACGATACAGCAGACAATAACATTACAATCTTTAATTATGTTTTATTGTACGTTATATCGTGTTAGAACTTAGGGAAACGCCGATTAACTATTTAATTTATAATTATTAATCGACGCTTCCCCAACGGGAGGGTTAATAAATGGATTTAAAAGGAGTTAATATAGGATATTGTATATGCGGTTCTTTCTGCACACTGAAAAGCTCATTAAAACAAATGGAAAACCTTGTTGAACTCGGCGGTAAAATTACTCCTATTATATCGTATTCCGTTTTAAATACGGATACACGTTTTGGAAGCTCTGATTTTTTTATTGACTCAATTGAGAAAATATGCGGTCAAAAAATAATTAAAACAATAAAAGACGCCGAGCCCATAGGCCCGCAAAATTTAATAGATATTATGCTTGTCGCTCCATGCACGGGAAATACTTTAGCTAAACTTAACAGCGGAATCGTGGATACTCCTGTGTTAATGGCTGTAAAAGCTCATATAAGAAATAATAAACCTGTTTTACTCGCACTGGCGACAAATGACGCGCTGGGCGCTAACTTAGAAAATATAGGCGGTCTTATAAACAAAAAAAATTTTTATTTTGTACCTTTCGGACAGGATGATTACAAAAAAAAGCCTAAATCAATGATAGCTGACTTTGAGAAAATTCCCGACGCCATTGAAGCGGCGCTTAAAAACCAACAGCTTCAACCAATTCTAGAAAGTCCTAAATAAACCAACGTAAAACTTATAAATACAATAAAAGTATTTTAAAACTTTAAACAAACTTATTAAATTATTTTATTTACCTAAGTTTATAAATTTTTATAATATTAAATTCTCAAGTACAAGCCTATAAAGCGTCCCGAAAAAATATTTTCGGGATGTTTGTATTTAAAAAATAAAAAACTTGAAATCTGGCCCCGTTTTCTATTGACAATATTTGAATAGAGCCTTAAAATAAAAATACATTAAGGAAATACTAATTAATATTTTATACTTCTCACGAGATTTTGGGCAGATACTAATACAAAATTATTTTAACATAGACTATATCTAAAATATCTTTCAACTTTAGTTTTCATTAAAATCATTTTAACAGTATTTCCAATAAATATATTTTCAAAATACAAGGAGGAATTACATTGCACTTTTTAAAAAAACGCATTTTAAGTATTGTTTTAATTATAATTATGGTTTTAAGTGGTCTAAATATTTTCCCCATTTACGCTAACGATAATTTTATTTCAGGCGGTTGGTTTGAGACTCTTTACGCTCAATGGAACGACACAGCCGCAAAAAACGCCATCGTTAAATACAAAAAAAGCAACTCTTCCGATTATCTGCTTGCTGCCCCTGAACTTATAAGAACTTCTGATGGAGGAGGACGAGTTGATATTGTCGGGCTTGAAGCGGGAAACTATGATATTGAAATAACCTCAAGCGATAAAACAATTTACTCTAAAAAGAATATCACAGTTAAAGCTCATGACAGAGCGGGATTCGCTCATAAAGATTATCAACAGGGAGTAGGAGCTTATAAAAATAATGGTACTCCAAAAGATAACGCTCTTATAGTTTATGTTACAGATGAAAATAAGGATACAATTACTATCCCTGGATATGAGGAATTTGGAACTGGTATTGGGTGGCTTTTAAACAATAACAGCGCTTTCACTGAAAAACTTGTCTCAGACAACCGCCCTCTTATAGTAAGATTTATTGGAACAGTTACACCACCTAAAGGGCTTACGGTTCCGGCGAGTATTGAAAATGGCGGTAACGTAAAAGATAATGGTTTTATGTGCATTATAAAATCCTCTAAAAATATTACTATTGAGGGTATTGGATACGATGCTGTTATTGACGGTTGGGGTTTTTCATTTTTTGTCGGTGACGGTTATAAAAACTATGAAAGTTATGAGGTTAGAAATCTCTCTTTCGAAAAATATCCCGAAGACGCTTTAGGTTTTCAAGGTTTTCAAACAGGCTCGGGAGATTCCGCTAATTTAGTAAATCCAATAGAGCGTGTATGGGTACATAATTGTTCATTTGACACAGGCTTCTGCGCTAATCCCACCGAAAGCGATAAACATGAGGGAGACGGTTCATGTGATTTTAAAAGAGGACAATATTATACAATGTCCTATAATTTTTATAAAAACTGTCATAAAACAAATCTTGTCGGGGCAAGCGACGGAAATCTTCAGTATCATATAACCTTTCATCATAACTATTATGATAACTGCGACTCAAGAGCTCCTTTAGCAAGAATGGCTGATATACATATTTACAACTCTTATTTTAAAGGGAACACAAGTAAGACGGTTGACGCGAGAGCTAATTCCTTTATTTTCTCAGAGTCGAACTTTTACGATTCCTGTAAAAATCCAATAGTTGTAAAAAGCGGAGCCGTTGTAAAATCATATAACGATACTTTTTACAATGTGCTTGAAGCGAATGATGGAACCATTGTTAATAATAAATCCCAGACTGTCTCCTCCTCTTGCAAATTTGAGAATTTTGACACAAAACCAGATTTTTATGAGTATACAGTCACTGACGCCTCACAAGCGAGGGCTGATTGTATGGCCTATAGCGGTGTTATGAAAAAACCTTCCGAAATTATTGAAGACCCTACCCCGCCCTCAGTTATTCCCTTTGAGCCTGAAAAATCAGTCTCCCTTCCTTTTGGTGTTACATTTGATAATTCATCCGCGATCGACTACTTTGGCGACATACTCAAAAATAAAAATATTAAAGAACTCGCCGCTAATGAAATAAACAGCTCTATTTCCGACGGAATAATTTACAAACCTGGTGGAAAATACTCACAGACTGGAACAGCCTATAAATTTAAAGACTATGGTATTATATTTAAAATTGATAAAAAAGCTACTATAGGTATTAAATCATCCGGCGGAAGTTATCCCGCTGTTATATACGACTCAGACGGCAAAAATATTTTATCCGCTCAAAACAGTACGAAATACACTGTTTTAGAACCAGGTGTTTATATGATTCAATCGGGACTTTCAACAAAAGAAGCATATCTCTCCTCTCTCTCTTTAACTGAATATACCGGAGGTGATATTCCCACAGATATAACTCAACCTACTGAAGACCCATCGGAAACAACAAGTAAAGACATCAGTGAAAATCCGTCAGAAAGCGACGACGACAACGGGGATGATGATTTTATAGATGACAAAGAAGGCGTACATATACTTGATTATACAAATGATATAAACACAAATAATTTTTTTGATTATAGCGGAAAATATAAAACAGATAAAAAAGTTGATTATAACGGAAAAGAACTTACAAAATCCTTAAATATGGAATCAAAAACCTATGTCAATTTTAAAACTACAAAAAACGCCAAAATTAATATAGTCACATCATCAACAAATTCTAATCCAACCATTATACTTGATGGAAAAACAGTTTCTGTATCAAAAAACGGCGAAACCTCTTTTGAGCTGTTACCTGGTTCACATTCAATAACCAAAGGCACTACAAACACATACCTGTTTTTAGTAAGTGTTTTAGAAGATAGATCTGATTCTGACACAACTACCGAAAGTAGTTCTGAAAACACTACCGAATCTGATTTTCAATTTAACGGAGATGTAGACCAAAATAGTGTTGTTGATATAAATGATGCCGTTAAAGTTATTAATTATGTTTTGGATAAAACAAAAAATCCTCTTTCGGAAGAAGAAATTAACGCTGCTAAAATAAATAAAGATGATAGTGAGATAACAGCTAAAAACGCCGCTTATATTCTTAATTACGTTCTTAAAAGCTCAGTTAAATAATTAAAAACTCAAATAAAATAAAAAAGGGGCTGTCGCAAATAAATGAATTTTAGATTAATTTGTGTACAGTCCTCTTTAATTAAAAAGGGTATGAATTTTAATCCATAATAAATGTGATTAAACATACTCTTTATTAATTATGCCATATTTGCAGTCAATTAGAGCAACGCGGGGAAGCAACCCAACGCAGACTATAAGATATGCTGTAACTTAAATGGCAATAATATTTTTATTGCTGACTTTTTTTACAGATATCTTCCAAATAGATAAATCTCGGTAGCTCAATGGCAGAGCCCTATATTCATAACTTAAGTAATCTAATTTCCATATTAAGTAAAAAATATGCTATAATCATGTAGAGGTGATTATTATGGAAATTGAAAACTTAATCAAAATATTACCAGAAAGCTACTAACAAGCATATTTTCCAAAAAAATTAATCAAATATAATGAGTCTAAGTATATTAAGAGAGTTTAATATAACGTGAGTTCTACAGAAATTTATAGTTAATTTATAGTCAAATCACTTGAAAACCCGAACAAGTTCGGCGGCTAAAAATCCTTTTTACTGTGTCATCGTCAGTCGGCGTAGGCTTTCTACTACGCTCTCCTTCCCAGGACGC
>CANOGI010000144.1 GCA_947565475.1 uncultured Eubacteriaceae bacterium | reverse complement strand
ATATAAGGTATTTTAAAATATTGGATATTGTTTAAAAGGAGGAATTATAAATGAGTGTTTTTGATTTTGATGTTAAAGTTTGCCCATTTAGAGACAAGGAATTTGTTATTACGGATTTTGGCGCTGTAGGTGATGGTAAGTTTCTTAATACGGACCCTATAAACTTGGCTATATCAAAATGTAATGAGGAGGGCGGGGGAAAAGTTATTGTTCCGAGAGGAATTTGGTTTTCTGGTCCCATTATTTTAAAAAGCAATGTGGAACTTCATCTTGATGATGGCGCCGTTATATTATTTAGCCCCAATTATGACGATTATAAGCTTATTTACACAAGCTGGGAAGGATTTTTTACATATAGGTGTATTTCGCCGATTTACGCTAAGGAATGCGAAAATATCGCTATTACGGGGAAAGGTGTTATTGATGGGAATGGCGGAGCGTGGAGACCTGTTAAAAAGTTTAAAATGACGGAAAAAGCGTGGAAGTCGATTGTGGAATCAGGTGGAGTTGTTGTAGAGGGAAAAGAGGAAATTTGGTGGCCTACTAAGGAGGCTATGGAAGCTAATAAAGCCATTATTCCAAATCCATCTATACTTAAAGATGAAAAATTATGTGAAAAATACCGAGATTATTTAAGACCTGTGCTTGTTAATTTTACAAGGTGCAAGAACGTTTTACTCGATGGGCCTACTTTTCAAAATTCTCCCGCGTGGGCCATTCATCCATGGCTTTGCGAAAATATGCTTATTCAAAATATAAATGTAAGAAATCCATGGTTCTCTCAAAATGGTGATGGGATAGACATTGACTCCTGTAAATATGTTATTGTAAAAAATTCTACTTTTGATGTGGGGGATGACGCTTTATGTGTTAAGTCGGGAAAAAATGAGGACGGAAGAGAACTTGCCGTTCCATGTGAGTTTGTGAGATTTGAAAATTGTACTGTTTATCATGGGCACGGCGGATTTGTAGTCGGAAGTGAAATGTCAGGTGGTGTTAAAAACGTTTCTGTTAAAAACTGTACTTTTATTGGAACCGATACAGGACTAAGATTTAAGAGTTGCATCGGTCGAGGCGGCGTTGTTGAGGATATTTTTATCGATGGCATAAATATGACAGAAATCTCTAAAGAGGCGATTATTTTTACTATGGGCTATGATATGGATACAAAAGAGGGACAGAATGTTAAGCCTGAGGAAATTCCTGAATTTAAAAATATAGAGATTAAAAACGTTTTATGCGGAAAAGCGGAAACAGCTATATCCGTTTCAGGACTTTCGGAGAGACCAGTTCACCATATTACTTTTGAAAATATTGACATTACTTCTAAAAAACCTGTCTCTTTTGAGAAAGCTGAAAATATTGTTCAGAAAAATGTAAGTGTTACTGTGGGGGTAGAGTAATATGAATACTCCGACAATAGAAACAAAACGCTTAATTTTAAGAAAATTTACGGAAGAAGATATGGAAGCTCTTTTTCTTATTCTTAAAGATGAGGAAGTCAATAAATTTTTGCCATGGTATCCTATGAAGAATATTGAGGAAACCAAGAGATTTTATGAGGAAAGGTACGCTATAAAGTATGCTCAGCCACAAGCATACGTTTATGCCATATGTCTTAAATGTGATAATTTTCCAATTGGCTATATTAAAGTTGATATGGAGGAACATCACGATTTTGGTTATGGGCTTCGTAAGGAATTTTGGAATCAGGGTATTGCTACAGAAGCGGGATTGGCTGTTGTGGAGCAAGTAAAAAAAGATGGTATTCCATATATCACAGCAACGCATGATAGGAACAATCAGGGAAGCGGAAAGGTTATGCGGAAAGTTGGAATGCGATACTGTTATTCATATGAGGAACAATGGCAACCCAAAGATTTTTTAGTGGTATTTAGAATGTATCAGCTTAATTTTAAGGTTGATGATAATTTTGTGTATAAAAAGTATTGGAATATGTATGACAATCATTTTGTTGAGGAATTTTAATTTGGATTGAAATGCATAACTTCCCATTTGATTATAGTGTATTTGTGTAAAATTTAAACAAAAACGGTTAAGATTAAGAGCGATAAAGGACGTACTGAAAATAAGTAGTGGTATATGGCGGTATGCGATGTTATAGTCAAACCACTTGAAAATAAGCAAAAGTAGGCGAGCTAAAAATAATTTTTTCAAGGCAGTGGAAGGAGAGCGTAACCTAGAGCCTATGCCGACTGACACTAACGCGGCAAAAATTATTTTTAGCCGACAAATTTGTTCATTTTTCAAGCTGTTTGACTATAATATTTATATGTGATGTTAGTATATAATATTTAATAAATTTGCCTACACGTTTATTTATCGATTTTAAGATTTTTAAGTTATGATAACAGAAAAATACCGATGATTTAAAATTATAAGTTATTTTTAACAATTTTTATTTGGCGTTTTTCTTTATAATTATAATAAATATATAAAAATTAAATTTTATATGAAAATATTGTTATTTATACTTTACAAAATCATTTATTTGTGATAAAATTTTAACAAGTAGAAAGAGGGTTGTTATACTATCAATTTTATTATAAAAACTTATATTGAGAATAAAAAAATTTTATACGAGCTAAATGTAAATGTTTTGGCGGAAAGCGAGAGGCGATAAAGCCGAAACATAATTTTGATTTTTATGTGTGTTGATGAGGTTCTGTATAAAATAATTTTTTATTAAATCTTTATTTTGTTTTTATAATTTATTTTATTAAAGGAGGATTTGCTTTTTATGATGAGATTTACTTTACCCAGAGATTTGTATTATGGAAAAGACGCGTTGGAACAACTTAAAAATTTAAAAGGTAAGAAAGCCGTTTTGGTTCTCGGCGGCGGGTCCATGAAAAAATTTGGTTTTGTGGACAAAGTTTTAGGTTATCTTAAAGAAGCGGGTATTGAAACTAAGTTAATAGAAAATGTTGAACCCGATCCTTCTGTTGAGACAGTTATGAAAGGTGCCGCTGTTATGCGTGAGTTTGAGCCTGACTGGATTATTTCCATGGGCGGAGGTTCTCCTATTGACGCGGCAAAAGCTATGTGGGTATTTTATGAATATCCTGATACTACTTTTGAAGCTATTCTTGAACCTTTTTCTTTCCCTGAGCTGAGACAGAAAGCTAAGTTTTTAGCTATTCCATCGACTTCTGGCACAGCAACGGAGGTAACGGCGTTCTCTGTTATTACCGACTATTCAACAGGCGTGAAATATCCTTTGGCTGATTTCAATATTACTCCTGATGTGGCTATTGTAGACCCTCAGCTTGCTGAGACTATGCCTCCTAAGCTTACCGCTCACACAGGTATGGACGCTTTGACTCACGCTATTGAGGCTTATGTCTCAACTTTGAATGGACCTTTTACAGATCCTCTCGCTTTAAAAGCAATTCATATGGTATTTGATTATCTTCCAGCTTCTTATAACGGGGATAAAGATGCCAGAGAGCAAATGCATTACGCTCAATGTCTCGCGGGGCAGGCTTTCTCAAATGCTTTATTAGGTATTGTTCACTCTATGGCTCACAAAACAGGAGCGGCGTTCTCTACAGGACATATTCCTCATGGCTGCGCTAACGCTATTTATCTTCCTTATGTAATTAAATTTAACTCTAAAAACGCGGAGGCTCGTTACGCTGATATAGCCAGAAGCGTTGGTATTTCCGGAACAGATTCCGAATGCGTTAAAGCTCTTTGTGATAAAATTGATGAATATAACGTTAAACTTAATATTCCAAAAACATTAAAAGAGTTTGGTATTTTGGAAGACGAATTTAAGGAGAAAGTAGCTAAAATAGCTGAGTTGGCTGTTTCAGACGCTTGTACGGGTTCTAATCCACGACCTATTACTCCAGCGGAAATGGAAAAACTTCTTACATGTACATATTATGGTACGGAAGTTGATTTTTGATTAAAAAATATTTATTGTAGTTGACAAATTTGAGGACACACTGATTAACTCAAATGGTCTGTATAGATACATTAAAATATTCAAAAATTAATGTAAATAATAGTATTAAGTTTTAAAATGATATTATTTTTGTGGATATTTTATTTTTAGACAGACTTTTTAAAAATTTTAGACGATAGGTTATAGAAATTAAAATTAGTGTTTTATTTATAAACGTAAAGTTTATAAAAAATATCATTTGCTTTTTGAGAGCAAAGGATATTTTTTACCACCATAATTTTGATTTTTCAACAGAAGTTATTATATGTTCCAACGATTTTTTGGTATCTGTTAAAAGTTCATTTCGCTTTAACGCTTTTTCTGACATTTCGGCATAAAATTTTTTATCTGTTATATATTTTATTATCATATCTTTCATTTCGGACAAAGTCTCAACACAAAAATCTTCTCCGGCGCTTATACTACAGTCGCCAAAGTTTAATGTTACAGCGGGTTTTCCTTTTGCTAGCGCTTCCGCTATTGATGTGCCTCCGCCTGTTCTTGGCGGGTTTATATATAAATCGCAAAGCTCAGTAACGGCGAGCATATCATCTTGAAATCCTAAAAAAGTTGTGTTTTCTTTTAAAATGTTATCTTTTGATATAATTTGCTCATAAGTATCAAATTTTCCAGCGAATACAATATGAGCGTTATAGTTGAAAATTTCACGTATTTCATATAAAAAATCATAAGTAACCTCATCTGTTAAACGACCGCCTGAAACTATTATTAAAAACTTATCTTCTGGAAGTGAAAAGTCTGATTTTTTATAAGTATGTGTTTGAGGTTTATACCAAAAGGTAAAAGTTGATAATATCATATTTTCCGTAAGTTTTAGTTTTGGGTTTCCGACCACGGAAAATGTATTAAACGTAAGCGGGACAGAGCTCGGAACAGTTGTTTGCGCTATTGTAGGAACAAATAACGAGCATAAATCCGAAATAAGAGTTTCCCCTATATTCAGTATGAAATATGGTTTATATTGAATTATGGAATTGATTATTTTTCTAATTTCGTCTATATTCGGCATAGGTTTTTTTGGCTGATAAAATTGAAATGCTAAGCCGTCTTCCATAGTCAAACGTGATATTTTGGAATAATCATCAACTATATTTCCAGTTGCTAAATTGAAAAAAGGTTTTCCATCAACCGTTGGAATTAAATCGGCGGCGTTTATTATGATTACTTGTTTATTAAAATATTTATATAAATTAACCGCCCGATCTAACGTGGTTTTTGTAGGTCCGTGTTCAAGGGCAAGAAATTGACTTGTTATTATAAAAACCAAATCTTTATTTCTTTCTTTTAGTGGAATATGATTTTCAGAAATATTCAATTCGGATTTAAATAAATCAAATATTTCTTTATAAAGTTCTTTCATTAAATTTGATATTTCTTTATTATTCGAGATATTAACGTCTAAAAATAAGACCCTTACTAATTGATAGAAATAAAAAAATTTTCTATAGTGACTCATAGTTTTGCTTTTTAAAATAATTTTAAGTATATTTATAATGGGCAAATGTTCTTTATTTTCGTAATATAAAAAAGAGTAAAAAAGTATAATTGTAGCTTCTTTATCAGGAAAGTCCTCGGAATTATTTTCAAGAATACGAAGTTTTTCTTTTGTTTCAGCGTACATATGAGAATAATTTGTTATTTCTTCAAACGGAATGTTTGTTAAGGAATTAGCGAATTCCACTATTTCTTTCATAATTTATAATCACCTCTTTATTTATAAAATAAAAGGGTATTGTAATTTTTATTACAATACCCTAAAAAATGTATAGAGTAAACTGTATTTAAAAACTAAAATATAATTTGAGTTTAGAGAAATATCGTTTAATTTACAATAATTTCAATATAAATTAATATTAAATTGCTGTAGTTTGAAAAATAACTTTATAATTTTCAAATAAAAGATAATTAAGCGTTTCTCAAAAAACTCAAAATTGTTTATTATTTTTATTATTTATTCATACCGAAATAGGTAAGGGCGTTTTTATAACAAATATCAGAAACGAGTT
>CANOGI010000143.1 GCA_947565475.1 uncultured Eubacteriaceae bacterium | reverse complement strand
ATACTTATGATGTCAATAGGCTCTATAATGACTTTTGGTATAAATCAAATTCTTATAAGTTTTTCGTCAACCGCCGTGGCTGTTTTTGGAGTTTATTTTAAAATTCAAAGCTTTGTGTTTATGCCTGTTTTTGGTTTAAATAACGGTATGATTCCCATAGTCGCCTATAACTACGGCGCTCTTAACAAAGAGCGTATCTTAAAAACGATACGGCTCGCCGTGATTTACGCCGTCTCAATAATGGTTATCGGCTTTATAGTGTTTCAAACATGTACGGAATGGCTTTTGCGGCTTTTTGACGCCTCGGATGAAATGCTTCAGATAGGTGTTCCGGCGCTTAGAACAATAAGTATTAGTTTTATTCCCGCTGGATTTTGTATAATTATTATATCTGTTTTCCAGTCTTTTGGCAGAGGGGTTATAAGTCTTATTATCTCAGTGATAAGACAGCTTGTTATTCTTCTTCCTACGGCTTTTTTACTTTCTTTCTTATGCGAGGGCAATTATGTGGCTCCTATATGGTTCGCTTTCCCTATAGCGGAGGTATCAGCTGTTATTTTGAGTGTTATATTCTTTATAAAAATTCATAAAACGGTTATTAAACCTTTGGGAAAGTCTGAGAAAGCGTTTTAACCGACAGAGTGAGGTTTCTGCTTCTCAAGCGGGGAAACTTACTCTTGTATTCAGAGGGAGTTCAGGCTCACTCTGAATACAAAGTGAATACAAAGGCGAATACTTTCGCTGCCGGTTACGAGAATTTTTGTTATACAAAAAAATCGAGTAGTCTTGCCCCTATGGAGAAAGTCAACCGCTTTTTAAAGAGCAGCTTAGTCAGGGGGTTAAAACGCCTAAATCGTAAAAAAATTGGATAAAATATTTATCTATTTTGAAATTGCTGTAAAAACCTGAAAGGAGAAATCACATTATGGAAGAATTAAAAGCGATTATGGAAAAATTCGCGGAGTCTGGTTGGGACTTAATAGCGAATCCCGCGGGGGAATGGTTAAACGGTAAAGGGGATAAAGAGGCTTTTAGATTAGCTATAGAACAGGCTGATAAAGAGTGCGGCGGATGCGGATGTGATTTAGACCCGTTGTATAAACGCGCTTTAGAGTTGTTATAATGTTTTATAAACAGACTTATTTCTAAATTACGCCGTTACATTAATTACATAGGAAAAAAATTGCTAAATGTTTAAAAGATAGAGGAAGTCCCCCGTTTTTTTAGCGGGGGACTTCCTCTTGTGTTCATGAGGAGTGCAAGCTCACTTTGAATACAAAGGCGAATACTTTCGCCGTCGGTTACGAGAATTTTTGTTATATAAAAATTCGAGTAGTTTTAACTATTTAGTTTTTTTGACAGTCTAACACCTTATATGGTTTAAGAGCCATATAAGGTGTTTTTACGCTTATAGAGATATTTTTTTATTGACTTTCATTATAATTTGAATATATCCACTTTATCAAGTTTTTCCCACGGAACGTCAATATCTGACCTTCCGAAATGACCGTAAGCGGAGATTTGTTTATATATTGGCCGTCTTAAATCAAAATTCTTTATTATCGCCGCCGGACGCAGGTCAAAGTTTTCCTCGATAAGTTTTACGATTTCATCGTCGGAAATTTTACCTGTTCCGTAAGTGTTTACAAGAATTGACAGAGGCTTTGCCACGCCTATGGCGTAGGCGAGTTCTATCTCGCATTTTTTGGCGATACCGCTCGCCACTATATTTTTAGCTATATGTCTAGCGGCGTAAGCGGCCGAGCGGTCTACTTTCGTAGGGTCTTTTCCTGAGAAAGCGCCGCCGCCGTGGCTTGCGTATCCACCGTAAGTGTCAACGATGATTTTTCTGCCCGTAAGACCGCAGTCGCCCTGAGGTCCCCCTATAACAAATCTGCCGGTTGGATTTATGTAATATTTTGTGTCCTTGTCTATAAGTTCAGCGGGAATAACCGCCTCTATGATGTGTTTTATAACGTCTTCCCTTATTTGTTCCTGAGTTACCTCTGGGCTGTGCTGAGTTGAGATTACGACGTTATCCACTCTTATTGGTTTATCGTTTTCGTACTCAACGGTAACCTGTGATTTTCCATCAGGACGAAGATAAGTAAGCGTTCCGTTTTTGCGCATTTCCGTAAGCCTTTTTGTAAGTTTATGGGCAAGGTAAATGGGCATAGGCATTAAATCATCGGTTTCATCACAGGCGAAGCCGAACATCATACCCTGATCTCCCGCTCCTGTGTCTTTTTCGTTCGCCTCATTATCTCTTGACTCAAGCGCGTTATTTACGCCCTGAGCGATGTCGGGAGACTGTCCCTTGACAGATGTGACAACAGCGCAGGAGTCGCAGTCGAAGCCGTATTTCGCTCTGTCGTATCCTATTTCCCTAACGGTCTCTCTCGCTATCGCCTCAAGGTCAACGTAACAGTTTGTGGTGATTTCCCCGGCTATCATTATAAGGCCTGTTGTTGTCATAGTCTCGCACGCTACTCTCGCGTAGGGGTCTTTCGCTATTATAGCGTCTAACACGGCGTCGGAAATTCTGTCACATATTTTATCAGGATGTCCCTCCGTAACGGATTCTGAAGTAAACATTTTTCTCATTATTAAAACCTCCTTAACTTTATTATTGCGCTGGTGTTATAAATTTTAATAAAAAAAGACCCTTTCGGGTCTTTAGAATGAATTTCTCATCTTCCGGAAGTGGTGACCCGGGGGAATTAGCACCGATGCAAAAAGCCGGTTGCCGGGTTTCACAGGGCCCTTATCCCTCCACCTCTCTTGATAAGTGTATCATTAATATTAATTTTTAAAACTTACGCTATATATTATACTATTGCCACAGAGGTTTGTCAACAATAAAAAATTGATTTACACGCAAATCAATTTTTGTCTGGCAAAGCCGATTTATAGTCAAATCACTTGAAAAGGAGCAAAAGGAGACGAGATAAAAATTGTTTTTACAAGGAAGAGGAAGGAGAGCGTAGTCGAAAGCCTACGCCGACTGACGATGACACAGTAAAAAGGATTTTTA
The DNA here is from genome assembly GCA_947565475.1 of uncultured Eubacteriaceae bacterium. Lineage (GTDB taxonomy): Bacteria > Bacillota > Clostridia > Lachnospirales > CAG-274 > MGBC114079. The sequence goes on along the minus strand of CANOGI010000143.1, from coordinate 3,006 downwards.
GCCGCCGAACTTGTTCGGATTTTCAAGTGATTTGACTATAAAGTTCTTTGTTCAACTTTCTTTCAAGAAAGTTGACGGGTTTGGGCAGCGCCTAATTAATATTTTTAATAAAAAAACATTATAAAAATTTTTAAGAATTGATTTGTGTGATTGATTTCCGTGCGTATTATAAATAAAATATTGATTTTTGCCATATACTATGTTATACTATGTGTCCATTAGTCAAAATAAAATTTATTTGATGTATAAATTTTTAACCGACAGGAAAGTCACCAGCTCAAGAAGTGGGGGGGAACTCACTCTTGTATTCAGGGGGAGTTTAGGCTCACTCTGAATACAAAGGCGAATACTTTCGCTGTTGGTTACTTGAATTTTTCTTATACAAAAATTCAAGTAGTCTTGACTTGTAGAGAGGGACGCGGCGGCTAAAAGTCACTGTGCCGAACAGAAGATGAAAGGGGTGTTTTTATGCATAATACAGAAGAGGAAGAAGAGAAAGTAATACTTATAGGAATAGACCAGGGCGATGACGTGTATGACGCCGAAAGCAGTCTTGATGAGCTTTACGACCTTGCTAAAACGGCAGGAGCCAAGTGCGTCGGGAGAATGATCCAAAAGAGGGAGGGTGTTCACAGGGCGCATTATTTCGGAAAAGGAAAGCTTGAGGAGCTTAAAGAGTATATAAAGGAGACGGGCGCTACAGGAGTAATATGCGATGATGAGCTTACCGCCAATCAGATGAGGAATATGGAAAATATTCTTGAGACAAAAATTATGAACAGAACTCTTTTAATTCTTGATATTTTCGCCGCGAGAGCTCACTCGGCAGAGGGAAAAGTTCAAGTTGAGCTCGCTCAGCTTAAATACAGCTTATCTCACCTTACCGGGCAGGGAAAAAGTTTAAGCCGTTTAGGAGGAGGAATAGGAACAAGAGGACCGGGAGAAAAAAAGCTTGAGACGGACCGAAGAAATATTTCTGACAGAATTTCAGAACTTAACAAAGAGCTTAAAGAAATTGAGAAACATAGAAAAGTGCTCAGGGAAAAGCGGGTAAAAAATAAAATTCCCGTAATCGCCCTCGCCGGATATACAAACGCTGGAAAGTCAACTCTTATGAACACTATCACAAACGCCGGTGTTCTTGAGGAAGACAAGCTTTTCGCGACATTAGACACAACCACGAGAAAGGTGAGGCTGCCGTCAGGGGCGGAGTATCTTTTTACGGATACGGTAGGATTTATTCAGAAGCTTCCCCACAATTTAATAAAAGCTTTTAAATCAACCCTTGAGGAAGTCAAATACGCTGATATAATTCTCCACGTAGTCGATTCGTCGAACTTTTCCAGAGAAAGACATATGAAAGTGGTTTATGAGACTTTAAACGAGCTTGGCTGTGAGGAAAAGCCAATTATAACAGTATTTAACAAAATTGATAAGGAAGAGGCTGTTTTTCCTTTGCCGAAAGACCAGAGAGCTATCGCGAGCCAATCAATTTCCGCTAAAAAGCGGACTGGAATAGCCGAACTTCTTGAGAAAGTTGAGAATACCGTAAAGAGTTTTAAAAAACGGGTTGAAATCTTAATACCATATGATAAGGGCGGTATGGTTGACTTTGTACACGGTAATTGCGAGATTGTAAGTTCTGAAAATACTGAGAAGGGGTTTTATTTTAAAATTTACGTTGATAACGAGAGTTATAACAGATTGCAGAGTTTTTGTTTAAAATAAAGTGGGTTTAAAAAATATTTTGTTCTTTATAAAATTAAAATACTAAGAAAATAATAAAAAAATAAAACAAACTTTAATTGTGTTTGTTTTATTTTTTTATTATTTTCTTAGTATTTTAAATTTTGTTTATTATAACGTGAAGTTTGATGAAAAATAACAACAAAACGTAGTTTTGCTCAGAAGTTTTTGCCAAACTTTTTTCAATAGGCAATAGGCGCCGCAAAGAAGTGCGGGCGGAGTAAGCCGACCTTTGGCAGAGCCTCAAGGTTTTTATTCTTAAAACGCATTTTTGGAGGTTTGGAACTTTTTGCGATAGAAAAAGGTTTTATTAACTATAAATTCTGTCGGACTCACGTTATTATAAAACCGAGATAAGTTTATTTACTGTAATTGCCTGAAGGCTAAAAAAATGAAAACCAAGGCTTTATCGTAGTTTTTTAATAAGTCTATTAATTGAAAAATATTTTTTGTAAAAGTTATACTGTATTTACTTAATTTTCAAGATATAGAGAGCATATTATTTTTTTGTTTTGAGATAATATTTTTGTAAGAGTTTTTCTTTTACGCTATAATGATTCACAAAATTTATGACGGCCACGCTAAATATCAGACTTATCTCAAAGCTGTGCCGTTACAGTAATTCCACAATAAAGAAATCCATTATATATTCAGCTATTAAAATTCCCTTTTTATCAACTTGTAAATTATGATTAATTATTTGGTTATGTGAATAATTTTAATATACTTTATTCGTGAGACGTTATTATTTTGTGATTTAAGGAAATACCGGATAATAAAAACAAAAATAATTTTCAAAAAAATTGAAGTGTTAGTGTTTTTTTGAAAAATTATTTTTAGTGCCTTTATATTTTTAAACGCTGGATAAAGCTATGCAAAAATAAAAAGTATTTTACTGAAACGGAGCGCTGAAAGGTTAGCGTTAGGCGTTTTGTTTTTTTACTGACAGAGTAAGTCACCTGCTTATTAAGATGGGGAACTTATTCTTATATTCAAGGGGAGTGTAAGCTCACCCTGAATACAAAGGCGAATACTTTTCCCGTGGGTTACAAGAATTTTTGTTATACAAAAATTCGAGTAGTATTGACACGCCGGAGGCGTAAAGAGGGCCGCTGGGCAATCTGAGAAATTTTAAATAAAATAAATATTTTGTTTTTTTAGCTTCAAGAGACGTGTTATATCCAGTTTTTAAATGAGATTAGTATAGGAAACACCGCACAAAGAGGAAATAAAAATAATTTTACGAAAAAATACGCTCCT
>CANOGI010000142.1 GCA_947565475.1 uncultured Eubacteriaceae bacterium | reverse complement strand
AACGAAAACGCTTTTTCGTTAGGAGCGTATTTTTTCGTAAAATTATTTTTATTTCTTCTTTGTGCGGTGCTTCCCTAATAATAGTCAAACTATTGAAAATAAGAGAAAGGCTGGGAGATTAAAATTATTTTCGTAAGACAGCGTAAAAAGAGTATAGCTATGAGCCTATGCCGATGGCGCTAATGAGGCGAAAATAATTTTAAACCTCCGAACTTGTTCATTTTTCAAGTAGTTTGACTATAAGAAATAATGACAGTAATATATTACTCTATTTTATCAAGAAGGTCTTTAAACACGGACATGGCTTCTTCTATAGGTTTTGAGTCGGACATATCAACCCCCGCTGTTTTTAACAAATCAATAGAATATTTTGATGAGCCGCCCTTTAAAAACTCGATATAATCACGCGCGCCGTTTTCTTTTAAAATTTTTTGGGACAGGGCTATAGCGGCGGAGTAACCCGTAGCGTACTGATATACGTAAAAGGCGTTATAGAAGTGAGGTATTCTCGCCCATTCCCTGTCGATTTCATGGTCGATTACTATATTTTCCCCGAAATATTTTATATTTAAGTCTCGGTAAATCTCACACAGTCTATCATATGTGAGAGTTTCTCCTTTTTCCGTAAGCTCGTGGGTTATAAGCTCAAACTCGGCGAACATTGTCTGTCTGAAGAGCGTTCCCCTGAACTGTTCTAAAAAGTAATTTATCAAATAGTTTTTGCCGTTCTCGTCATCGGTTGTTTTTAAGAGATATTCCATAAGCAGGGCCTCGTTTACCGTAGAGGCGACTTCTGCCACGAATATGGTGTAATCCCCGTAGACATAGGGCTGATTTGACCATGTATAGTGACTGTGCATAGCGTGTCCCATCTCATGGGCGAGAGTGAACATACTATTTATTGTCCCGTCATAATTTAACGATACGTAAGGGTGATTTCCATAAGCTCCCCACGCGTAAGCCCCGCTTCTTTTTCCCTCGTTCTCGTATATGTCAATCCAGCCCTCGGAAAGTCCTTTTTTAAGCTGTGAGACATATTCATCACCCATAGGCTGGAGAGCTTTTATCACGATTTCCTTAGCTTTGTCGTAATCCATTTTTGTATTGGCGTCTTTTACTATGGGGGCATATATATCATACATATGAAGTTCGTCCAATTTTAATTTTTTCTTTCTTATGTTAATATATCTATGCATAAGAGGCAGGTGCTTGTTTACCTCTGCTATGAGATTATGATACACGCTTACGGGTATGTTTGTGGAGAAAAGAGAAGCCTCGAGAGAAGAAGGGTATTTTCTCACATTAGCGAAAAACACGTCTTTTTTTACTGACGACACGTAAATCGCCGCTAATGTGTTTTTTTGTTTTAAATACGCTTTATAACAGGACTCAAAAGCCTGTTTTCTTATTTCCCTGTTCGGGGACTCAAGATATGATATATATTTTCCGTGAGTCATAGGAACAAGATTTCCTTTTTCGTCTTTTATATCGTCAAATTTTAAGTCGGCGTTATTTAACATTCCGAAAATATTATCAGGAGCCTGAGCTATCTCATAGACCCTCGCGAGAATGTCTTCTTGCTCCGCCGGAAGAATATGTTCTTTTGAGCGAAGTATATCCATTAAATAATGTTCATATATTTTAAGCTCGCTATTTTCTGACAACGCTTTTTTTATCTCATTTTCGGGAACCTCTAAAAGTTCTGGTTCTATAAAGGCGCTCTCTGAGGAGAAAGCGGTGATTAACGTGTCCGCTCTTCCGCTCATTGCCTGATATTTTGAGTTTCCGCTGTCCTCATTCGCTCTGAGATTGGCGTATACATAAACGGTTTCCGTAATAATTCCCGCTTTATCCTTTGCTTTAAGACAGTTTAAAAGTGTTTTTCCGAAATTTTTATAATTGTTTTTGTCCTGTATTTTTCCTTTATACTCCCCTATTTTTTTAATCTCGTTCATAGCTTCCGAAAAAAGGGATTCCCATTTTTCGTCACTTTCGCATAAATCGCTTATTTTCCATTTAAATTCCTCTGATACTTCCGAACGTTTTTTTATATCTTTTGTCATAATTTATTTCTCCTTTTTTAATTTTTCTGAAAGAAACGACATACGGCGACGTTATTTTTAACGAAACAACGTTCATGTTGTGTGTAACTCTGTGGATAATGTGGATAACTTTAAAAAATTTAATTTCACGCTGTGTAAAACGGCGGTAAAAAAAGTGATTATTTACCAATAAACAGAATATTTTGAGCCGTTGTGGGTTTATTTGTAGTGTTAAGTGGGTTTTTTGTGCATAATTGAGAATAAAGTGAAATTTTATCTTGTGTGTAACTCTGTGGATAATGTGGATAACATTTGTTCTCCCACAAGATACACATTTCCCGCCCCCATAGTTATCAACATATCACCGTTGGTACAATGTGAACGTGAATATTCAACGGCTTTCTCAAAGCTCTCAACATAAAGAACATCTTTTCCACGCTCTTTTATTAAAGAAACCAGGTTTTTTGAGTGTATTGTGCCGTCCGATGTTTCTCTGGCGGGGTATATATCGAGAATGAGTATTTTGTCGGCGTCGTCGAAAGATTCCGAAAATTCTTTCAGGAAAGCTTTTGTACGGCTGAACGTATGGGGCTGAAAAACGCACCAGAGTTTATTATGCTTGAAGCCTTTAGCCGCTTTTAGCGCTGAGCGTATCTCGGTGGGGTGATGGGCGTAATCGTCGATTACGGTAATTCCGTCGGCGGTTCCTTTAAGCTCGAAGCGTCTGTTTGTTCCCTTGAAATTTTTTAATCCCTTAATTATATCCTCTTTGGGGATTTTATGACGAAAGCAAAGCGCCGCCGCCGCGAGGGAGTTTAAAATATTATGTGTCCCGGGAACGGACAGCTCAATATCAAACATTTTATCATTTTTAAAAAACGCCGAGTATCTTCCGTTTCCTTTATCATCAAATGAAACGTTTTCTATGTTCCATCCGTTTTTATTATTAGTTCCGTAAGTTATAACCTCACAGGAAACACCGTTTAAAATTTTTTCTATTTCCGGGATTTCGGAATTTATTATCAAAAATCCCGTTTCGGGAATTCTTTTGGCGAAAGCGTTAAAAGAGGCGTAGAGGGCGTCGAGGGATTTAAAATAATCCGCGTGGTCGTACTCCACGTTTAAAATTATGGCGCTTAATGGATGAAACTTTAAAAAGCTGTCGCAATACTCACAGCTTTCAGCCACGAAATACTTGTCCCCTCCTATCCTGAAGTTGCCGCCTATTGATGGAAGTATACCTCCTACGGTAACCGTCGGGTTCTCTCCTCTTAAAAGAATTTCTGTAAGCATTGATGTCGTCGTGGTTTTTCCGTGAGTTCCGGAAACTGAGATAGGGTATGTATAATTTTTCATCATAGTACCCAAAAGCTCCGCTCTGTCGATTATTTTTATCCCCAGTTCTTTCGCTCTTATTATTTCGGGGTTATCGGGTTTTAACGCCGCCGTATACACGAAAAGGTCAGTGTCGGGGGAAATGTTCTCGCTTTTTTGGCCGATAAAGACTTTTATGCCGACGCTCTCAAGGTGTTTTGTTATTTCCGACTCGGTATTGTCGGAACCGGTTATTGTATAATTTCTGTCGTATAATATCTCGGCGAGCCCCGACATACTTATTCCGCCTATTCCGGCGAAGTGTATTTTTTTGTAATCGGTTAAATTCATATTTTTACCTCTATTCTTGAAAATATTTTAACCGACAGGGGAAGTCCGCCGCTTTTTAAGCGGGGGTATTTACTCTTGTATTCTGGGGGAGCGCGAGCCAGCCTCACTTTGAATACAAAGGCGAATACTTTCGCCGTCGGTTATAAGAATTTTTGTTATACAAAAATTCGAGTAGTCTTGACTGTTTTTAAGATTAGGAGTTTTGTGAAAAATAATTCTCATACCGCCTCCTTTCAATTACTATAAGTCTTAATTTGTTTTCCATAGATTAAGTATACTATATTATTATTTTTTTTAAACCCTTAAATTCCGAAATTTTCAAAAATTTTTACCGATTTTTTAAAAATTTTAATATTTTTAATAAAAAAATTATAAAAAGTATTGTACGTTTTCAATAAAATATGTTATAATAAAACTCGTAAAGTATACATTATTAAATGTGAACGGGGCTTTACGATTATAATATGCTGTATAATTAACATTTTAAAGAGATGTTTTTTATATTTTTAACGGAAAATATTTCTTTAATGTGTATAATTTCGCCGCGCTTGTTTTTAAATTCCCGATTAATTTTTATTATAAATTCTTATGTGTTTAAGGCCCTTAATTAATAGAGATAAAAATATTTTAAGCTTATAGCAGCCTTATGTTTAGGATAAATAATTTTTTGTCAAACTTTGGAGCGGGGTTATGTCTTTGAATGCTGAGAATTAAACCCGGATATAATAAAAACGAAAATATATTTTTATATTTCGATATATTAATAAAAGCTTGTATTTTGGAATATAATTTAAAAGCTGTTGAGAATAAATTGACGCGGGCCGTTGTTTTATTTATTGACAGGCTATATTTAAGGAATTATTATAAGCGTGGGAATCTAAGCAAATATTTTTTTGACGGGAGGTTATTTTATGCGAAAAAAAGAAATGCTGGCTATGCTTCTTGCCGGCGGACAGGGAAGCAGATTAGGCGTTTTGACAACCAAAAACGCGAAGCCCGCGGTTACTTTTGGGGGAAAATATAAAATAATTGATTTTCCTATGAGTAACTGCGTAAACTCAGGCGTGGATACTGTGGGAGTTCTCACTCAGTATCAGCCTTTAAGCTTAAATCAGCACATAGGAATCGGTATTCCTTGGGATTTGGACAGAAAAAACGGGGGAGTTACCATTTTAGCGCCCCACGTTAAAGGCGGCGAGCAGGGGGACTGGTATTCAGGAACGGCGAACGCCATTTACCAGAATATTGGTTATATCGACGCGAATGACCCGGAATATGTAATTATTTTATCAGGCGACCACATTTATAAAATGGACTATTCCAAAATGCTTGACTTTCATAAGAAAAACAAGTGTGATGTTACTATCGCCGTTTTGGAGGTTTCTCTTGAGGAAGCGAGCCGTTTCGGAATTATGAACGCCGATGAGAACGATAAAATTTACGAGTTTGAGGAAAAACCGGAGCATCCTAAGAGCAATCTCGCGTCAATGGGTATTTACATATTTACCTGGGACGAACTGAGAAAAGCTCTTATTGAGGACAGCGGAGTTCACCGCGACAGTGATTTCGGAAAGCACATTATTCCCGCTATGTTAGGCAGGGGAAAATCTCTTTACGCTTACCGTTTTAAAGATTACTGGAAAGACGTAGGAACCATTGAGTCTTACTGGGCCGCTAATATGGAGCTTATAAAAGCTCTCCCCGAGTTTAACCTTTACGAGGACTTTTGGAAAATATACACAAACAGCGAGCATCAGCCTCCTCTCTACACCTCCGCTGACGCGAGTGTTATAAGAAGCCTTATATCAGAGGGCTGCGAGATTTACGGAACGGTCGAGAATTCCGTTATAAGCACGGGCGTCGTTATTGAGGAAGGCGCTGTTGTGAAAGGTTCTATTATTATGGCGGACTGCGTTGTTAAAAAAGGCGCCGTCATTGACAGATGCATTATTGACGAACACACAATTATAGGAGAAAACGTTAAAATGGGAACAGGGGAGAATGTTCCCAACGAGGCTAAACCTAAGATTTACAATACCGGTATTACCGTTATCGGCAGCGATTCGGAAATTCCCGATAATGTTGAGATTGGAAAGAACTGTGTTGTTTTTGGAAAGTCAACGGCTGATATGTACAAAAACGGCAAGCTGGAAAGCGGACAGACTATTGATATTGGGGGGATTGACATATGAAAGCACTTGGTATTATTTTAGCAGGCGGACAAAGCGACGAGAGATTAAAAGACCTCTGCAATGTCAGAGCGGTTTCAGCGATGCCCGTGGGGGGTTCTTATAGAGCTATTGACTTTTCTTTGAGCAATATGGCTAATTCCAATATAAAAAAGGTCGCCGTAATTACTCAGTACAATTC
>CANOGI010000141.1 GCA_947565475.1 uncultured Eubacteriaceae bacterium | reverse complement strand
CTTATATATTGCGTTACTTTTTATTATATCACAAATTTACTATGTTTTCAACAAAATAAACGTTCTATTTTCTAAGAGTCTTTGTATTATAGTCAAACAACTTGAAAAATGAACAAGTTTAGCGGCTAAAAATCCTTTTTGACCTTTTTAGCGTCAGTCGGCATAAGCCTTAGACTGTACTCTCCTTCCGCTGATTTGAAAAAATAATTTTTATCTCGTCTCCTTTTGATTGTTTTCAAGTAGTTTGACCGTATTTCCAAAAATAAAAATATAATATTAAAAATATGCTCAATATACACATAAAAATACCCTACGCGTTTTACAGCGTAGGGTAAAAAATAATTGTAAGAAAAATATTTCCGACAAATAAAATTTACAGAAATAACATTTACTATAAGCGAATCCCTGAAAAACAAAATATATTTAAGAATTTTAATTATATGTTTTTTCTTTAAAGATTCTATAATAAAATCATTTACCTGAAAGTACTTGTTTTACAATATCGCTTACGGTCTTTCCGTCGGCACGTCCCTTGACCTTTGGTGAAACCAAAGACATAACTTTGCCCATATCCTTCATAGAGGAAGCGTTGACCTCAGCGACAGCGCCTGTTACGATAACTTTAACTTCTTCAATAGTCAACTGTGCGGGAAGGTAAGATTTCAAAATACCAACTTTTTTATTAAGCTCGTCAATTAAATCCTGTCTGCCACTTTTTTCATAATCAGGAAGCACATCGCCGCATTTTTTAAGTTCTTTAGCGACAACCTCAATAACACCGTCATCATCAAGTTCAATCTTTTTATCTTTTTCGATTTGAAGAATGCCTGCCCGAACCATCTGAATGGTATCCTTAAGGATAGTATCCTTTTGTTTCATAGCCTCCTTCAAATCAGCCAAAAGCTGTTCTTTCAATGACATAAACATCAATCCCTCTTTTTAAATTAGTTAAATTTACGTTTTCTGGCAGCCTCAGATTTTTTCTTACGCTTAACGCTTGGTTTGTCGTAATGCTCTCTTTTGCGAACTTCGCCCATAATGCCGGCTTTTGCGCAGCTTCTTTTAAAGCGGCGAAGAGCGCTGTCTAAAGATTCATTCTCTTTTACTTTTACCTCTGACATAAATTTCCCCTCCCTCCGGTTACTGTTTAACTATTTAGAAAACCTTTTTGCAGGCACTACAAAATTATACACAAAATTTTCGGGTTCGTCAACTGTAAAAGGCAATTTTTATAAAATTTTTTAAGAAATTTTTATAATCGTTACAGCAAGGGGAGGTAAATCAAGCCAAATACTGTCTTCTCTTCCGTTATACTCAATCTTCTCTGAATACATAGGTTCAGGGTTAACTATTCCGCTTCCGCCGTATTTAGGACTGTCAGAATTAAATATCTCAATGTATTTTCCCTCAAATGGAACGCCTATCCTGAAGCCCATTCTCGGTTCAGGGGTAAAATTGCATATAAAGATTAAAGTATCTTCTTTATTATCGCTCTTTCTTATAAAAGAATAAATACTTCTTAAATTATCGTTGCAGTCAATCCACTCAAACCCGCTTCCGTCAAAATCGTGGGTCCATAAAGCCCTTTCGTCAAGGTACAAATGATTAAAATCCTTAACATACTCATGAATACCTCTGTGAGTATCATAATCAAGCAAAAACCAATCCAAAGGACGTTTCTCGTTCCACTCAATGAACTGGCCAAACTCTCCGCCCATAAATAAAAGCTTTTTGCCTGGATGTCCGAACATAAAACCGTAAGCTACCCTTAAATTAGCGAATTTCTGCCATAAATCACCCGGCATTTTATCAAGCATAGATTTCTTGCCGTGAACAACCTCGTCATGAGAAAGCACAAGTATAAAATTCTCGCTGTAAGCGTAAACCATACCAAATGTAAGATTATTATGGTGATATTTTTTATAAATAGAATCCTTCTCAACATACTCAAGGAAATCATTCATCCAGCCCATATTCCATTTAAGTTTAAAACCAAGACCGCCGTCCTCGGCTCTTCTCGTAATATTCGCCCACGACGTAGATTCCTCCGCGATCATTAAAGCTCCCGGGTGCTTGTGGTCTATTACAGAATTCATATGCTTAATAAACTCAACAGCTTCAAGATTATGGTTTCCGCCGTATTGATTTGGAATCCACTCGCCGTCGTTTTTAGCGTAGTTAAGGTAAAGCATCGAGGCTACAGCGTCTACCCTTAAACCGTCGATATGATATTTCTCAAGCCAGAATAAAGCGTTCGCTATAAGGAAATTTTTAACCTCGTTTCTGCCGTAATTAAAAATCAATGTTCCCCATTCAGGATGTTCGCCCTGTTTGGGGTCTTGATGCTCATATAAAGCGGTGCCGTCAAATTTAGCGAGTCCGTGCGCGTCTTTAGGGAAATGCGCCGGCACCCAGTCTAAAATAACGCCGATTCCGTTTTCATGGCATTTGTCCACAAATCGCATGAACTCATCGGGATTTCCATACCTGCTTGTCGGAGCGTAATATCCCGTAACCTGATACCCCCATGAGCCGTCAAAAGGATGCTCCTCAACGGGAAGCATTTCTATATGAGTATAACCCATTTCCTTAACATAAGGAATAAGAGTGTCAGCAAGCTCAGAATAGCTTAAAAATCTGTTTTCCTCCTCCTCAACTCTTTTCCATGAACCAAGGTGAACCTCATATATATTCATCGGAACATTAAGATTACAGCCCTCGTCTCGTCTTTTAATCCACTCAGAGTCATTCCATTTATAATTATTAATATCAAAAACAAGAGAAGTCGTGCTCGGTCTTAACTCGGCAAAATTTCCATAAGGGTCTGATTTTTGAAATAAAGCGCCCGTAACGGATTTTATCTCAAATTTATATTTATCTAAATTTTTAAGCCCTGGAATAAAAATTTCCCAAATTCCAGAACCGGCGATAATACGCATCGGATTTCTTCTGCCGTCCCATGCGTTAAACTCTCCGATAACGCTGACACGTTTGGCGTTCGGCGCCCAGACCGCGAAAGAAACACCCGAAACGCCGTCAACCGTTTTAACGTGAGCGCCAAGCTTGTCAAAAATCTCATAATGCGTTCCCTGATTAAATAAATATATGTCCATATCTGATATAGTCGGCTCAAAAGAATACGCGTCGTAAGTATCCCACTCGTTATCCCCATATCCCTCAATGTGGAACATATACCTAAACCATTTTTGCCTGTCCTTAATAACGCACTCAAAAAATCCGTCTTGATGAATTTTGCTCATAGGGTATTTGGAATCGCTTTTCGGGTCAATTACAGTAATTTTTTCCGCCTGCGGAATAAAAGCCCTGACAACAAGACAATCTTTGCCACCTATCACAATTTCATGCATACCTAAAATATGATGGGGATCGCCGTGTTGTGCCTCAATAATTTGATTAAGTTCTATTAACTCTGCTGTACTTATCAATAAACCCACTTCCTTTCAGAATTTTTTTCCGATAGTTGCCGCATACCAATCTCAAATTAAAACTTAATGTCATTATTTAAATTAAGCGTTTTAACGCCTACTAAATATTTTTTAATTTTTTATTATTTTTATAATATAAATTTTGTTTAAATTGAAATCAGTATTTAAGGAATTATTGATTAATTATTTATTAGACCCGCTCGAAAAATTTAAAATTGACTAATAAGTATTAATTTTGTCATTAATCGTCAATTTTCACCGTAATATCCGGTAATCTTTCAAAAAATTATACAAAGCGTGAAAACAATAGACAATATTTACACACTTTTTAAAGATTCTCAAGGAGACCTAACAACAGTTTTAAGTAAAATTTTTCATAATGATATAAAAATTTTTATATTAAATGTTTTAATCATATACCTAAAGCACTTGAAAACTTTATTCCAAAACCGCCTCAATAAATTAATCAGTATTTCCTTATATGGAAATATCTTTTACTTTATTATACATCAAACAAATTTGATTTTCAACAAAAAAGAAACATACCTTTTACAAATATGCTTAAAAGTATTATAATATTACTGTAAAGGTTAAAAATAATATTACGGTGTTTTTAAAAACTCTGTAAATCAATAATAAAATTATAGTCAGCGCTCTTGAAAATAAACAAGTTATATAGACGGCCCCGCCAATCTATACGGGCTTATAAAAATTTTTTTACTCTACCACGGCGCTTCGCTCTGCCGCTTTCCTATGGGTTCCGTCAGCGTGGGCTTTAAACTGCCCTATCTCTCCGCCCCACTAAAATAATTTTTATCACGCTTTCTTTTGCTTTTTTTCAAGTTTATTGACTATAAATACTAAAAACATAAGTTTTGCCGTAATTTAAAACTGGAGGCGTAAAAATGAGTTTAACATGGGACTTAACACCTATTTACAAAAGTATTGACAATGAGGAGTATAAAAAAGATAAAAAAAATTATTTAAAAAAAATTGAAAACTTAAACTTGTGGACTGAAAAAAATTTTTCTGACCCTAAAAATAAAATAGAAAAACTCGAATATTATATAACCGAAAAAAATGAGCTCTCTAAATATAATAAACTATTATTGTATTTAACTCTTCTTTCAAGTACAGATACCTCAGATGAGAAAATAATAAAAGAAATTGACCAAATTGAAAATATTGAAATAAAAATGACCTCTCATGAGGTTAATTTTACTCACTTCTTAAAAGAAATAGAAAACATCGAAGAAACAATAAACGCTTCTGAAATATTAAAGCAATTTGATTTTTATATACAAGAAGCGAAAAAATACAGTAATCATATACTTTCCTCATCAGAAGAAAATATAATCTCATTAATGAGAAAAACTGGGTCTTCTCTTTTTGAGAAACAATGGGAACAGCTTTCCTCAAATCTTCTTGTGGATATTGAGAAAGACGGAAAACAGCAAAAACTTCCTCTGTCGGTAATAAGAAATTACGCTTATGAGTCCGATGCCTCATTAAGGAAAAAAGCTTATGAAAGCGAATTAAAAGCTTATGAAAAAATCGAGACTCCAGCCGCCTTCTCACTAAACGGGATAAAAGGAGAGGTACTTGCCCTTTCAAAAGCGCGTGGGTTCTCCTCTCCCCTTGAGATGACCTTGGAGGCCTCAAGAATAGATAAAAAAATACTTGATACAATGTTTTCGGCGATAAAAGAGAATATCTACGAAATACAAAAATATTTTCTAAAAAAAGCGGAAATATTGAATCATAAAAACGGGTTACCATTTTACGATTTATTCGCCCCGATAGATAAAGACGACATAAAATTCACATATGATGAGGCGAAAAACTTTGTAATAAAAAATTTTGCGGACTTCAGTGAAAAGTTAGGCGATTTCGCTAAAAAAGCGTTTGATAAAAACTGGATAGACGTTCTCCCGAAAAAAGGCAAAGTCGGCGGGGCTTTTTGTGAGGGCATACACTCTATAAAAGAAAGCCGTATTTTAACAAACTTCACTGGTTCATTAAACGACGCCATAACTCTTGCCCATGAATTAGGACACGCTTATCACGATTCCTGCCTTTATGAGGAAGAAGAGTTAAACTGTGAGTACCCAATGCCTATAGCTGAAACAGCATCAACCTTTTGCGAAACCCTGATTTTAAACTCAGCTCTGAAAACGGCCTCAAACAGAGAGAAAAAAATAATTCTTGAAAACGACTTGTCAGGAATAGCGCAAACAATAATAGATATATACAGCCGATTTCTTTTTGAAGACGAGGTTTTTAAAAGACGTGAGAAAGGGTTCGTCTCCGTAAGCGAGTTGAAAGAAATAATGATGAACTCACAGAAAGAAGCGTATGGAAAAGGTCTTGACGAAAAATATCTTCACCCTTATATGTGGATATGCAAACCTCATTATTATGACTCTAATTTTAATTATTATAACTTTCCTTACGCTTTTGGTCTTCTTCTCTCAAAAGGGCTATACTCTAAATATTTAAGAGATAACAAATCGTTTGTTGAGTTATACGATAAAATGCTTTCTGTCACAGGCAAAAATAATATCTCCGATTGCGTAAAACTGTGCGGAATTGATTTATATGATATAAACTTCTGGCGTTCTGGTTTAAAAATAATAAATAATGA
>CANOGI010000140.1 GCA_947565475.1 uncultured Eubacteriaceae bacterium | reverse complement strand
CACCGTATCCAAGCTTTCCAAAATACAAAAGTCAGCAGAAAGGAACAAAATCCGAACGCCAAATTTTTGAGCAAAAAACAGTGGAGAGAATAAACTCCGCTATCTGTTCAACTATAAATAAAATAAAAGAAATAGTTGAACAGGAAGTGTCCTCCGGATTGACTCTCAAAAATAAAATCGAGAGAACAGCGCCTATAATAATCGCTAAAAATAAGTATATAATCCACGCTACGCTTGAGCGAAAAAAAGCTCCGCAGTACATAGAAAATATCATTATAATAAAGTTAAATACAAAAGATGCAATCGTTCCCCAAAAAAACCAATTAAAAAAAGAATTTCCCCAATCCTGAGGCGTATATAATAAGTCCTCAGGATAAGACGCTCCTGAGAAATACAAAGAAACAAGAAAGCCTATAATCAAAAAACATATAGCTGTGATAAGAGAAACAACCAATCCTGTCAATGAACTCGACCAAGGATTTTTTCCTTTACCCATAACAATTCCTCCTAAAAGTTATTCCGTGTCGCTCGCCTTTCCCACATAAACCGAAAATGCGTTTTGAGTGACATTTTTATTAATCTGATAACCGTAAATGGAATTAAATAACGTATCTAAATTTGAGATTTTATTTGTTCGTGACCATTCTTTAACCCACTTGGGCATATTCTCTTTCGACATAAATTGTTTTATATTAATGTCAAGTTTAAAGAAATTTCCCTCTGATTTAGGAAATTCCGCCGCGTTATCCATCATAAAATTAAAAAGCATAGAGTTGTTTTCATCGTCAACCCTCCATTTGCCTTGGTTTTCATCCCCCTCGGCAATCTGTACCTTAATAAAATCCTCGGCGTTCCCTCCATATTCCACCAGCTGACCGTCTTTTGGAATATACATTTTGGTCTCAAGCTCACAGTCTAAAGAACTTAACTTAACCTCATCAATTATATTAAAAGGCACGTCAAGTTTAAATTTTCCAGCGAGTGTTTTTTCTCCGTCTGAAACAAGTGACCTCATAGCGATATAGCTTATATCATTTACGGTAATAGTTTTCGCTTCCTCTTTTGGCTTTTCACCGTCATCGCTTTTAGGCGGCATAACCTGAACATATCTGTTTGTTACGGAAGCCCCGCCTACATCGGCGAAATTAACAGTACCCTCTATGTACTTATATAAATCTTTTGAGTAATAATCATTATTTATCTCAGAAAAACTTCCCTCCGTCTCATCCGTGACAGTAAATGACGGAATTTGCTTAACTGTACCGTCCGGCGTTTTTTCCTCTTTATACTCGTATAAATAATAAGTTCCATTCTCAATAGGCTTGATGCCTTTATAATTAATGCCCATTATACCGTTGTCATTAGCAAAAATCTGATAATTAATATTTCTGACTATATCTAACTGAAGTCCTCCGTCTGTCTGCCCTCCCTCAGAATTTTCATAAGCCTCGACATTAGGATTTTGTTTAAAATTAGATATAAATTCCGATGTTTTTTTATTGGAGCCGACAACCACTATAAAAAAAGGCCTTACATCTGTATCGACACCGATAATAGCTACCGCTTGATTTTTAGCTAAAACACCGGTAATAGCTGAGACCATAGAGGTATAATCGCCAAGTTGTGTTGTAAAATCAGTGACAATAACGCTAAACTCATTTTCCTTTGTATTTTCTAAAACATCTTTAACAATACTGTTGGATTTGCCAGAATAGCTCTTCTCATTAATTATTTTTCTTACAAAAAAATCCCCGTCAAGCTCTTCCACTTTATCTTTTACAGAATGTATCGCAAAATTCAATGAATTATTTGTACTAAGCTCATTTGCCGTACTATATGCGGCATATACAATATTTTTAAAATTCGCGTCACTTATGTATTCTTTCAGACTCTCGTTTGTATCCATATAAAAATTTATACTTTCATCAAAAGTAAGTTCTTCCGCCACCAAATTGATATTTTTATTATCATAATCCTCAACCCTGGAAGAACAGCCCGTTACAAAAACTATAGCAAGCGCCGCCAATACTGTTTTTTTCACAATCTTTTTTAACATATAGTCCCTCCTGTAAAAAACAATATATCGCTTAAAATAATTAAACTACATATACCTCTCTTTCTAAGGATAATAAAATTAAATTCTGCCATAAAGTACACTTTATGACAGTTTTTTAATCAGTAAATATCTATGTCAATTATACTATAGTTAAAATAAATTGTCAATTAATGTTGGTATTTTTTAATAATTGATAATTTGTAAAAAGTCTGTAAACTCTAAGTTTTTTAACATAGTCAATAATCTTGAGAAACAAGATAAGACATTATAAAAAATTAAAATTATTTTTTGTTCCCCAACTTATTTATTTTTTAACTCATAAAAAAACACTCCTTAAATTTTTTATTTTTAAAGAGTGTTTTTGGTTTTAATATTCTATAAGTTTATCAACGCTTCCAACGTTATAAACATTCACGAAACCCATTTTTTGAGCTTCTGACAATGCCTTTCCCGCTCTTCCCCCGCTCTTGCAGAAAAATATTAAAACAGCGTTTCTGTCATATTTTAAAATTTCTAAAATTCTGGAAACAGGTATATTTATTGAATCATTATAATGATATTGATTAAACTCATTTTCATCTCTTACATCAATAAACAAAGCGCCTGAACTTTTCATATTAAAAGCTTCCTCAACAGAAATATTATTTTGTCTTATATCACTTATTGGTATTTCAAACGCCAATTGTGTGTTTTCGTTTAATTTGACAGTATCGCCTTGAAAAGAAATAGTCTTTATATCATTATCCGAAAATTTTTTTAATTTATAACATTTAACGCAAGGGGTAATTACAATAACAATACCGTCATCACAGGCCAAATAAAGCTGGTCCCCGTAAACGTCAATATCGTTTACTTTATATTTTGTACCGTAAACATAATTAATATCGCTCTCGGCGAAATAATCATATTCAACAGGTTGCCAAATAAAACCAAGCCCGCTTATAATAACTTGTTTTTCTCCAGAGATATTATCGTAAATCAAAGCGGCGAAATAGCCGTTCCAATTAAATAACTTCAAGAATTTACAGTCGCTTCCATACTGGCTATTATAATTAATGGTAGAAACACTTCCATTCATCGAACGCTTAATAATACCATCAGAAGAAATTTCCAATTTTATATTTTTAATCTCAGCTTTCAAAAAATCACCATTATTTTGATTTAGCGAGATAAAATTTCTCAAAGCGTTAATATTTTCAGGATTTTTCATATTTACGGCAACTTCCTTGGCAAAAACATTGTTCTCTATACTTACTCCAAATATAGATAACGCAACTACAACAGCCAATATTTCTTTTCTCATAATCTTAACCCCCGTTTAAATATTACTCACGCAAAGACCCGCTTTATTATTTAGCTTTATTGTCTTTTTCTTCAGCGGGAAAAGTATACCCGTTTTCATTTAAGGCTTTTTGCAAAATACAAGCCACGTCCTCCGCCGTAAAGATTTCTTTTCCCATAACTCTTATTTTTTCGTCAAATCTCTCAGCTGAAACAATCTTATTGTCAACAGACAATGGGTCAAGCAGATATTTTAATCCAATAGAGGCGTCATTAACGTCTATTTTTCCATCGCTATTCACATCTCCAAGAATAAACTCAACTTTGCCTTCCCCGTCTGTTCCCACAATAATTGATACAGGCTCGCCTATTCCAGTTCCCCCTATTCTCGCGATATAAGTCTTGTCAGCCTCTAAAATACCTTTCACACCTAATTTAAAAGAAAATTCCCCCTCAGGGTCTGTATATATGTTTTGATTAATATAATAAATATTATCTTTATTATAACTCTCGTCTTTAACTTCTGTCAACAAATAAGTAAGCTGTTGTTCATCAACTATGTCTGATATGGTTCCCGTTATATTGACAAAGCTTCTCTCATCATCCGGTTTAGCGGAATTTAAAACAATGGAGGGCGTTCCCGCTAAAGCAATGCACCAAAAACAGCCTATTAAAATAAACACCATACCGAAAAAGCACAAAAATCGTTTCATAACTCATTCTCATTCCTTTCAACATTTTTTCAAAAAATAAACAATTATAAAAAACTTTCTTTTATAATAGCTGTAATAAATATCCTGAAATTTAATTATTTGTATTCAACAAATACAGCGAAAAGCCGTTTATTGCTTCCCCCGCCATATATGTATACAGGATTTGATGTATCCGTTATATCAGCGCTAAACTCCGTTATACCTGTCTGAATTGACATACCCGTATTAATCTTTGTACCTTTTTGTTCAATATACATAGCTCGCCCCGCGCTTCCGTTTCCATCAAAGAGAACCGTCACTTTACACTTGCTTTTCGGAGTAAAATATACGCATCGTTGTTCTGTTCCTCCGCCTCCCGCCTGAAGAGACTCTGTAAATTTATATTCCTTTCCTTTAAAAGTATAGCTTGAACCTCCTGCTTTAACCCAATTGCCATAACCTCTCATACCGTTTACTTCTGGAAGAGGAAGCTTCTCCGTACCGTTTTTTACACCATAGTAATTATCAAACATCGAATCAGAAAAATTATATACCACAAGCTCAGGTTCTTTATATGTTACAGATGAAATATCAGAAATAGGTTTCATTTCATCTAAATTATTCCATACAAATAAACTCACCTCATCATTCGCGGCAAAACCGCCTGAAAGAGTATATATTCCGCTGTTCAAGATTTCCGTTTTCGCCGCTTTTGTCATCTTTCCATCAGGACCAAAAACCGCTCCAACCAAAATGCCGCTTTCCGTTCCCAACTTATGACTCACAGTTACGTTTACAGAGCCGTCCGTATCACTCTCCGCGCCTTTAAAAGTATAAGGATATTTAGCGGGCTGTTCATAAATAAATCTTATATAATCAAGATTAGCTCCATTTGTCTGAATATATATTGTTGACAATCCATTCTCATCAATTTTCCCATTAGATATAATATCCTGTTTAACGTTTAACGTTGTTTCTTTCCACTTTTCCCAACTGCCGGTTGAATCAACCGAACCGTCAGCGATAAGATTAGATAGATAATCGCCTTTTGCGAGACTCACTTTCAAATCAGCGCTTCCGTCAGTTTTATAAGAATTTCTGAGTATAATTTCTTTAAGACCCTCAAGCTTTACACCTTTAAACTCAAGCCACGCTGTTTTTGTCGAACCAGCGTTATTTGGAGCTCCCTCAACGCTTGAACCGCTTGCGCCCAATTTACTGTCCGAAAGATTTGCCACGCCGTCGTTATCATCCGCTGACTCTCCCTCAAGTTGAATATTTACAAGCAGTATTAAGCTTCCTTTCTCAAGCGCTTCTGTATTTATAGCTGTAACTTTAATAAGCCCGTTTTCCTTAACTTTAAGCACTCCCGTATCATAATCTATTTCGGCGGGTTCACGATTGTACTCCCCAAGCTTCTCAACTTTCCATTTAATCTTTGAGCTATCTACAGCCACACTGTTCTTAAAAGCCAAAAGTTTTATCTCACAGGGATTATCCGCCGTCACCGTTCCCGTTATAGAGGATTCCGTCGCCGTATACATAGGTATGCCGTTTTCACTGTAGTCAATTATATTCTCATAAATATATGAGGAATTTTCAGAAGCTATAGTATAGGCATTTGAGAGCTTATCAGCCTCAACAGCCCTTATATTTTTAATAGCTTCCTCAAAAACAGCGTTAACTGTAGGAGCGTCTATAGCCTCCGTAATCGCATTTTTAGCGTTGTTATATATCTCGGTAATCATAGCGTAGTTTTCCTCACTGTACGCCGCCTGCGCGCATTGCTCATATTCCGCGTCAAGCTTTGATATATATTCCGCTTTAAGCTCATCTGTAGCTTTTTCGATAAGTTTACACACCACAGGAAATTCAGCTGTCTTAGAAACCCCGTTTATAGTCACACTCGCCGTAATTGTAGCTACCCCCTCAACAACTCCAGCTTTTACATTTCCCTCACCGTCAACAACAGCAACCTTTTCATTTGAGCTTGTATATTTAACCTCGTCAGCGTTTGAGAGCTCATATGAAACCTCGTCTGTCATATAGGCTGAAATTTGAGCTTTCACAGGTACTTGAGTTTCAGAGGTCTCATCTCC
>CANOGI010000139.1 GCA_947565475.1 uncultured Eubacteriaceae bacterium | reverse complement strand
CCTTAAAGGAGTCGCCGAAACGGGAGAGATTACCCTTATTGTGAACGGAACTGGACAAAATACCCAAGTTGAGCCGGATAAATATTTTAATGATACAGAGGATTTCTCAAAATGGTATAAAGAAATACTTCCAGCTGCGGGAAACCACAATATAGACACGGCTAATAAAGAAACGGTTCAGGGAAACAGCACTGTTAAAATGAAACTTCCTGACAAAGCGGTATTTAAAAAATTTAAAACACCTGTAACAAGCGGAAAAGTAACGTTTACTACGGATTTTCTACAAGATAACACAACATCTGGAAGAACTTTCCGTGTTTTCTTTGAGACTGCTGAAACAGAGGACGATGGAAATGGTTATGGAAAAACTACATTCAATAACGATAATATTTTTTATCATATGACAGACATTGGCGGAACCACTTATGTTATTACATCAGACTCACCGAGCGCGAATGACAAAAATCCATATGAGGGCAAGGCTGTCGGAAAGCTTGAGGCGAACAAGTGGTATCGTATACAAGTTGACCTTGATTTTAACAATAAAACAGCTGTTACAAAAATTTATCCTCACGGAAGTGGAAATTACGCTCCTGACAATATAAACACTACTCCTGTGGGAGAAGTTACATCAAATCTTATTTCTAAAAGTCCTTTAAGCCTTAAACAGATAAGACTTGTAAGAACGGCGGGAACCACTGTTTATTTTGACAATGTTTCTGTAGAGGCGGAAAGAAATGTTACGGGAGTTTCCATTATTCCTACGGAAGCAGAAATGAAAGTCGGCGAGACTTATCAGCTTAACGCTGTTGTATCTCCCTCAGACGCTTTAGATAGAAGTGTGAGCTGGACGTCAAGTGATTCTAATATAGCCGCTGTGGATGAAAAAGGTCTTGTTACGGCGAAAGCGGAAGGCAGTGCCGTGATTACTGTTAAAACTACTGATGGAGGATTTTCAGCCAGCTGTAATATTACGGTAAAATCAGACGAAATACAGACACCTTTGGGAGATGTTGACGGAAACGGCGCTATTGAGGTCAGAGATGCTGTTCTTACCTTACAATATGTTCTTAATAAAGAAGACGCGGAGATTAAAGAAGAGTATATTGAACGTATGAAAGTTATGGGCGGTGAGGAAATTACCGCTACAGACGCCGCTTATATATTGAATAAAGCGTTAAATAGCGGTAAATAATGAGAGTAGTTTTAAATTAGAAAATTTTATTTGATTTTTTAAAATTTTCTTAGAAATATTATAATAGTTTTAATCTAAAAAGAGGTATTATGGAAAATTTTTCGTAATATCTCTTTTTAGATTTGTGATTAATTGTTAAATGTTTTGCGATTTTTTACTTAATATGATTGTATAAAATCAATAAATATGATAAAATATGATAATTAAGAAAAAAATAATATTATGTAATTATATTTTTGGGGTGAGATTTGTGGATAAATTTGAGGTTGTTTCTAAATTTAAACCGACAGGCGACCAGCCTCAGGCTATTGAAAATCTTTCGAAAGGTTTTATTGAGGGCAAAAAATTTCAGACTTTACTTGGCGTTACAGGTTCCGGTAAAACTTTTACCATGGCTAATATTATAGAAAAGCTTAATAAACCAACTTTGATTATAGCGCATAATAAAACGCTGGCGGCTCAGCTTTATAATGAGTTTAAGGAATTTTTTCCGAAAAACGCAGTTGAGTATTTTGTATCGTATTATGACTATTATCAGCCTGAGGCATATGTGCCTCAAACAGACACCTATATAGAAAAAGACTCTTCTATAAATGATGAGATAGATAAGTTAAGACACTCGGCGACAGCCGCGCTCTTTGAGAGAAAAGACGTTATTATTGTCGCGAGCGTTTCCTGTATATATGGGTTAGGTGACCCCATTGATTATAATGAGATGGTTATATCTTTAAGACCTGGTATGGTTAAAGACAGGGACGAGGTTTTAAGAAAGCTTATTGACATTCAATATAATAGAAACGATATGAATTTCACGAGAGGTACTTTTAGGGTTAGAGGCGACGTTGTGGAGGTTTTTCCAGCGGGTTCGTCGGAGTATGCTTATAGAATTGAGTTTTTTGGCGACGAGGTTGACAGAATTACTGAAATTGATGTTCTTACAGGAGAGATAAAAGGTTTGAGGGAGCATATATGCGTTTATCCGGCGTCTCATTATGTGACGAGTACTGAGAAAATGACCGCCGCTATACGGAGAATACAAAAAGAGCTTGATGAGAGAGTTGAGGAGCTTAAAGCCGAGGACAGGCTTTTAGAGGCTCAAAGAATTTTACAAAGAACCAATTATGATATTGAGATGATGACGGAAATGGGTTTTTGCTCAGGAATTGAGAACTATTCACGGCATTTATCGGGAAGAGAGGCGGGAAGTACACCTCATACCCTTATTGATTATTTCCCTGATGATTTTTTGATTATTATTGATGAGTCACATGTTACTATTCCTCAAATCGGAGGTATGTATGAGGGGGACAGATCGAGAAAAACAAATCTTGTTGATTTTGGTTTCAGGCTTCCATCGGCTCTTGACAACAGACCGCTTAAATTTACTGAGTTTGAGGAAAAAATTCATCAAATTCTCTTTGTTTCCGCTACTCCCTCTAAATATGAGAATTCTCATTCTCAGAACACAGCTGAGCAAATTATCAGACCTACAGGACTTCTTGACCCGGAAATTGATATTCGACCGACGAAAGGGCAGATTGATGATTTAATAGGTGAGATTAACATTGTTACCGCTAAAAAGCAAAAAGTTCTTGTCACTACTCTTACTAAAAAAATGGCGGAGGATTTGACCGATTATCTTAAAGAAAACGGCATAAGGGTTAAATATCTTCACTCTGACATTGATACCCTTGAACGACTGGAAATTATAAGAGATTTAAGAATGGATGTTTTTGATGTTCTTGTGGGAATTAATCTTTTAAGAGAGGGTCTTGATATTCCAGAGGTTTCAGCTGTTATTATTTTAGACGCCGATAAAGAGGGATTTTTACGCTCTGAGACATCACTTATTCAAACTGTTGGGCGAGCGGCGAGAAACTCGGAAGGGCGAGTTATTATGTATGCCGACACTATTACGGATTCTATGCGAAAGGCTATATCGGAAACGAACAGGAGAAGAAATATTCAGGAAGATTATAATAAAGAACATGGAATTGTTCCAAAAACCATTATTAAGAAGGTTCATGATATTATTAAAGCGACTGTTTCCGTTGAGGAGAAAAAGGGTATGGGACTTGATAAAGACCCTGAGTCTATGGATAGAAAAGAGCTTGAGAAAGTTATATCAAACGTTCAAAAGGAAATGCGTCAGGCGGCAGCCGATTTACAGTTTGAAAGAGCCGCCGAACTTCGAGACGAGGTTATTGAACTGAAAAAAATATTGATTTTCTTGATAAAAAGTATAAAAAATCACATTTGATAATCCGATAATTTTTCATAAAAATAAGTTTATTGAGTAAAGTTATTTTGTTTATACAAAAACAATAATGAGTAATTTTGATTAATATATAAGTAATTAACAGCGTTATTTGATGATACATTTACAATCAATGGATATTGATGAAATATAAAAAATTGAGGTTTAAAGCATATTTTGATATTTTTTATAAAAGAGGGTTAAAATGCAAAAAGATAAAATTATTATTAAAGGCGCCAGAGCCAATAATCTTAAAAATATTGACGTTGAGATTCCAAGAAATAAGCTTGTTGTTTTTACAGGACTCAGCGGTTCGGGAAAATCGAGTCTTGCTTTTGACACAATTTATGCGGAGGGACAAAGGAGATATGTGGAGTCTTTATCTTCTTACGCAAGACAGTTTTTAGGGCAAATGGAAAAACCGGACGTGGATAATATAGAGGGGTTGTCCCCTGCTATATCTATTGACCAGAAAACGACCAATAATAATCCCCGTTCAACTGTTGGTACCGTTACGGAGATTTATGATTATTTGAGGCTTTTATATGCAAGAGCTGGTATACCTCATTGTCCAAAGTGTAAAAAAGAGATAAAAAAGCAGACAGTTGACCAAATTGTTGATCAAATTTTAGAGCTTCCGGAAAAAACAAAAATACAGCTTTTCGCTCCGGTTGTCAGGGGAAGAAAGGGCGAACATGTTAAGCTTCTTGAAGATGCCAGAAAAAGTGGTTATGTCCGTGTTAGGATAGACGGGATTATTTATGAGCTTTCTGACGATATAAAGCTTGAGAAGAATAAAAAGCATACTATTGAGATTGTGATTGACAGGCTTGTTGTGAGGGATGGTATTCAGAAAAGACTTTCAGAGTCTCTTGAGACCGTATTCGCTCTTACTGGCGGTATAGCCGTCGTTGATGTAAATGGTGAGAAACAACTTACTTTCAGTCAAAATTTCGCTTGCCCTGACTGTGGAATCAGCATTGAGGAAATTGAGCCTAGAAGATTTTCTTTTAATAATCCCTCGGGGGCGTGTCCTGAATGTATGGGGCTTGGGTCAAAAACCGTTTTTGACCCAGATGTGCTTGTTCCTAATGATGAGCTATCGATTCTTGACGGTGCTATAGCTGTTTCGGGGTGGAACTCGGTGGGGGTGGACTCTACCATGGGAAACAGTATTTTTAAAAATCTCTCGAAGAAATATGGATTTGACTTAAATACGCCGTATAAAGATTTACCCGATGATATTAAGAATATTATTATGTACGGCACAGGCGGAGAGAAGATGGAGATAAGTTATGTAAGCGGCGGTGAGGAAAAATTTTATTCTTATTCTTTTGACGGTATTGTGGGAAATCTTGAGCGCAGGTACAGAGAGACCTATTCGGAAGCCGCGAGACAGGAATATGAGAAATATATGATAAATGTTAAATGTCCATCATGCAAAGGCCGACGTCTTAAAGATGAGATTCTCGCTGTTACAGTGGGAGAAAAAAATATTTCTGAGATAACTGAATATTCAATCAAAGACCTTAAAGTATTTTTTGATAATCTTGAGTTGTCAAAAGCGAAGATGCTTATAGCGGAGCAAATTTTAAAGGAAATTAACGCCAGACTTGGATTTTTAGTTAATGTCGGGCTTGAGTATCTTACTTTATCGAGAATGTCCGGTTCTCTTTCGGGAGGGGAGTCGCAGAGAATAAGGCTCGCTACTCAGGTTGGCTCGGGTCTTGTCGGGGTGCTTTATATTCTTGATGAGCCGAGTATCGGTCTTCATCAAAGGGATAATGACAAGCTTTTGGGAAGTTTAAAGCATTTGCGAGATATCGGGAATACTCTTGTTGTTGTTGAGCATGACGCCGACACTATGTTAGAGTCGGATTATATTGTTGACATTGGACCTTACGCCGGAATAAACGGCGGGGAGGTCGTTTTCTCGGGTCCTCCCGATAAACTTCTTTTGTGTGAGAACTCTTTGACAGGAGCTTATTTAAGCGGCAGAAGGAAGATTGAGGTTCCAAAGAAAAGGCGAAAGCCGTCTAAAGAAAAGCTTATTATTAAAGGAGCCTCGGAAAATAATCTTAAAAATATTAATGTTGAGATTCCAGTCGGGTTATTTGTATGCGTTACAGGAGTTTCAGGTTCGGGAAAAAGTTCTCTTATTAATGAGGTATTGTATAAAACGTTAGCGAGAGAGCTTAACAGAGCGAGAATTAAACCGGGCAAACATAAATCTATAAAGGGAATTGAGAATTTTGATAAAATTATTGATATTGACCAGTCGCCTATAGGAAGAACTCCACGCTCCAACCCAGCCACTTATACGGGTCTGTTTGATATGATAAGAGATATTTTTAGCCAGACGACAGAGGCGAAGATGAGAGGGTTTCAGAAAGGGCGGTTTAGCTTTAACGTAAAAGGAGGAAGATGTGAGGCTTGTTCGGGAGACGGTATTATAAAGATTGAAATGCATTTTCTTCCTGATATTTACGTTCCGTGTGAGGTTTGTCACGGAAAGAGATATAACAGGGAGACTCTTGAGGTTAAATACAAAGGGAAAACTATTTCAGACGTGCTTGACATGACTATTGAGGAGGCTTTGGTATTTTTTGAGAATATTCCCAGAATTAAATCTAAAATTCAGACTTTATACGACGTGGGGCTTTCTTATATCAAGCTTGGACAAC
>CANOGI010000138.1 GCA_947565475.1 uncultured Eubacteriaceae bacterium | reverse complement strand
GGATTATACTCGCAGGCTGGAACCTGTTTCATAGCGGCGGCGTGAATAACGTAGTCAACGTCTTTAAAAGCCCTGCTAAGCCTTTCCTTGTCCCTTACGTCCCCTATAAAAAACCTGATATTCGGAAGAATTTCCGGAGTTTTCATAGAGATGTCCTTTTTAAGAACATCTTGCTTAAACTCGTCTCTTGAGTATACAATAATTTTATTTGGATTAAATTTTTTAAAAGTCATTTCTATAAATTTTTTGCCGAAAGACCCTGTACCGCCCGTAACAAGAATATTCCTATTGTTTAACATAATAATCTCCTTTGTAGAAACTTTTAATATTAATATATATCGTCATTAACCTTAATTTTTTTAACAGCTTTTAAAAACTTTTGTTTTTAAAGCTCTTTACGGTTAATTTTATAGCTAATTATATAAGAGCGCGGTTTTTATCCGCGCTCTTAATAAACATCTGAAATATATTAAACCTGTTCTAAACCCCCGATATACCGCTTAGGCTACCGAACAGGTCAATTTGTAAAACTTATCTAAATCACCGCAAATATCAAAACACATTCTTTATGTCATAAGTCATGCTATCGGCGTTAGCCCTGATTCTTAAATATTTAAAATCAGAAACATTCTCGCTGTTTTGAGATGATAAACCGTTTAGATTTATGTATCTCACACCGTCATAAACTTCAGCGTAAGTATTATACCCCGTAGCGGAAACAACAATAACATTTTTTCCTGTTTCCTTAACAAAATCTTTAAGAATTTTATGGAAAATAAATCTTTCCCTTGAATCGGTAAGATTTACGGCGTTGTTTCCCCATATGTTTTTGTCCATACCGATTACAATATTATTTTTGCTGAAATCTTTAAGATAACTCTGGAACCATCTCCATTGGTCTGGGTTGGCTTTTCTTATGTTTCCATCTCCCGTGGCGAGACTTATTAAAGAAACGTTCGATGTGTTGGTAGTATAATAGGCGTTGTTCCATTGTACACATGAAACGGGCAAATCGTTCTGAATGAGAGACTCCCCGACAAAATACATCGCTCTGGCGTTCACGCTCATTTCAGACAAAACTCTCGCTTGAACATAATTAATGTTATCTCCGTACTTTTTGGCTGTCTGTCCAAATACGGTAATGTCCTCATACCTGCTCTCCGGCGCGCCGTTTATCGGCTGCCTTAGCATATCGGCGAAACTTGAGGAGCTCTCCTCGTTTCCACCTCTGTATACGTGCATTGTAATATCGTCTATATAAACCGTTCCCGAAACAGCCTCCGTCGTGCCTAACGACGCCACATAAAATTGAAATACAGAAACGGGTTTAACAGCCTCTTCGGGAATAGCCGCGGTAAAGCTTCTCCAGTCCGTGAAATCAAGCTTTTCCACGACATCCACGTTATAACTGTTTCCGGCGGCGTCTACCACGCTGATTTTTAAAAGATTGTCGCTTCCGTCTCCCTTAACCCATAAATTAACCGCCGAGGCGTCCTTAATAGAGTAAGGCGCTGAAAATTGGGCATACGCCGCTTGGGTTATTGTTGAGTTTGGGATAAAATTGTATGTGAGCATAGCTGATTTGCCGCCGCCATGATAATAAGCGTTTGTAATTCCCGCTCCCCCCGAGATACCTGTGTTCTCAGGGTACACGGCAAAAGAAACAGGGCTGTTCTCTTCAAATGACGCGGCGGTCTCGATAACCTTTCCGATATTTAAAACAAAGCTTGACTCAAAATCCCTGTACTTAGCGGTAACCGTTACACTTCCTTCCATACTCGCCGTGAATTTGCCATTTTCGATGTTTCCAATCGTCGGGTCGCTTAAACTCCATTCCACGTTTGTGTAATCAAGCTTAGATGAGAAACCGTTTTTACTGTAAGCGGTAGCCACAAGATAAGTCGAGTCGCCGACGTCAAGTTTGGTATTTAAAGCGCTGGCTTTAATTGTTGATACGGCGGACGTGACTTTTCCATTAAGGGCGCCAATCCAGTTCCCGCCGAGATAAGCGTCAAGGGTATAATTTCCCTCTGAGAGCGGCGTCACTCGCGTTCCCTCTATATTCGCCTCAACCCCTGTTATTTTAAGCTCTATTCCTGAAATATCAAAATCGGTTTTGTTGTGATACTCGTCATATCCCACAATGTTGATAACCGATGTCTCGTCAATAAATAAATATCCGTCGTCGCTGCCGTCAACAGTAAGCTTTCCCTCTGTAACGACTCCCGTCGGAACGTTCACGGCTTTAATAGCTAAAGCGTTCGCCACTTTTCTCTGCCCGCTGTCTGACGGAACGTTCTGAACAGACGTCTGGCTCTGTCCCTCTCTTTTAACGACTATCGTTGTGGAACCGCCGCCGTCAAGATGTATCGCGTCATAAGCGCCATACTCAAGCATAAGAACGCCCGTTTCATCGTGAGTCATACCTATGCTTTTTCTTCTTCCGTCAATACACATTATAAATATATTTTTTTTGTCTTTATCCACTCCAACAACGGTTCTGGGATTTCTGCCCTTAAAAATAAGCCCGTTTGAGACGAGTTTTCCGTTTCTTAATATTTCTCCCCCGCCGGAAATACCAAAATCAACCTCAGACAAATTTTTATTAGGTCTGAAAACAAAAGTCCCCTTCTCGTTAAATCCCACGGCCTGTCCTTTTTGAAAATAAGGAAGCTTTTCCTGCGCCGTTTTTTGATTCATAACTATTACATAGCCCTTTTCAGGTATATTAACCGTCTCCCCCTCGCCTGATACATAAGTAACGGTGTTGTTCTCCACAACAAGCTTGTAAAGTCCCTTGACTCTTTTATCAATAGACGCCGTTGACGTTAACGCGTTTCTGTCGAAATACACGGCTTTCGAGAAATCCGTGTGTTTGTTTTTCGCCTGAATCTCAATGTTCTGGCCGTTTGTGCCGTAAAACACTAAACTCGATTTCACATAATCTATAAAAGGTATCGTTCCGTCCACAAGAAACGAGGCGTATCTGTTTTCACTACCATTATAATAATTCTGGGTTTGTTTGAACTTGCCGTTTTCATAAACCTGCCCCATACTTGACATAGGGTTTCCAGAACCGAAAAAATCACCGTTTACGGCGGCGATAACGTTGCTGTTTTCCCTGGCGAAATCCTGAACGGTCTTTTTAAGACCCAAATCAGTAGTAGATTCTATAACGTCCAAAACGCCGTTTGTGTTCTGCATATCCATTGTAAGGATATAAACGTCCACCCAGCCGTCCTTATAAAGCCTGCTGCTTTTCTCATATGTAACGCCTTTCGTCAGGGTTTCCTTTTCCCCGTATTTATATAACAGCGTCGACGAGTTTGACGTTGTGGCGAAACATACCGCCGCTGACATAAACGATACACATAACACGGCCAAAAACACAGCCGCCTT
Source organism: uncultured Eubacteriaceae bacterium (assembly GCA_947565475.1). Taxonomy (GTDB): domain Bacteria; phylum Bacillota; class Clostridia; order Lachnospirales; family CAG-274; genus MGBC114079. The sequence continues at coordinate 2,753 of CANOGI010000138.1, read as the reverse complement.
TAAAAATCTTTTGACAAACATTTTCCGCTTCACTCCAATCAAAATAAAAATATCTTCCGCTTTACTATAGCGTGTCCGAAAACTATGTATTCATCGTACAAATTGTATATGTCCGATGAAAATTGTAATAAATAAAACAGGGAAAACACATAGCAGACTTCTTTCGAAACTATAAAATATGACTATTCAATAAAAAAATATTTTATTTAATGGTTTAGAGAAAGGCGTTTTGCTTTTTAAACGCCGAAAGCGTTAAAAAGCATTAAATTAAATATTTTTTTCAGTCGTTATCTCTCTAAGCTTAAAGTTTCGAAAGAAGTCTAGTGAAAGACACTAAAAATAATTTTTAAAATGTCAAGACTACTCGAATTTTTATATAACAAAAATTCTCGTAACCGACGGTGAGAGCATTCTTGTATTCAAAGTGAGCTCGCACTCCCCCTTAATACAAGAATACCTCCCCTGCTGTCCTTCAAAGGGTTTTACAGATATGACCGAATAACCGGCATTTATTACATTATACTATTTTAATCGCCATATTTCAAACGAATAGAAAAAATTTAATATAATTGTAATCGGATAGTAAAAATCCTTCATAACTATTCTTCCCAAAATATTCCGTTATAGTCAATCAATAACCTCCGATATAACCTCCGAAAGTAAATCCACAGCGTTAAAAATTTCCTCTTTAGTGTTATTTTGGGCTCCGATTTCAACAAGAGTGGATTTCGGGGCCATATGAAGACTGTATCTGTACGCGTTAAGGTATATGCCTCTCGAAAGTCCCGAAAACTTCTGTTTCGCCTTTAAATTAAGATTAAAGCTAAACGCTAAGTTATCCTTGACATATGGATTTGGGAGGTCTTTTATTTCCGAGAGTTTCCCGTCCTCCAAAATACGGCATATACCGTTAAAAAACATAAGTTTGGCGGTTGGTTTACCGTTAATTGTCGTAACAAGCTTTTTGCTTTCGTCTATACCGTCACGGTGCAGGTCTATAACAACCTCAATAGATGGATTATCGGATAAAATTTTTCTTATAGCCGGTTCCATTCTCTCATAAGCGCCTATAATTTTAACTTTCCCGTCAACCATATCAAATCTGTCCGTACAATGAATACACTTGATTCCTTTTTCCTCAAGTTTTTCTTTAAGCCTCTTGCCCGCCCCGACAACGCCCTCGTAAATATTGTTGGGGGCGCTGTCTTTAAACATCTCGTGAGAATGGGTATGAAAAATAAGCACTTTCGGAAAATCCCCGTTTTTTTTAATTTTTAAATCCGTGTTTAAAAATTTGTCAACATTAAAATAATCTTCCGTCATAAGAGTTTTTTTATCCACTATGTAAAATTTCTTTCTCAGCTCAGCGACGTTCTTAATATTATTAACATTTATTTCCTCAGTTTCTGAAGCGGGGCTTTCCTCCATAAAAGAAATATCGTCCTCTCCCGCCACATCTATTTCCTCATAATCCTCGTTAAAAACGTCCACTTCCCCGCCCGAAAACCCCATTTTTGAACCGGGAATGTTTTGGTACAAAAAAACCTCTCCCATAGCGAACCTGTGACCAAAAGCGATTACGGCCCCTATAATCAAGAGAATTCCGCAAGTATAAAATTTTTTCAAAAGCCTCTTTCTCTCATTTGTGCCTCTCATAAAATAAACCACCGCCCCGGATAACCGTTATATATAACCAGCCACAGCCGGCTATAACATCACTACAATATACATTATATTTACGATAACACGAAAAAATAACCTCCTTAAAACAACAAAAACAAACCTGTCCGTAAGTCTATAAATCGCCGTGTAATTACATCTTTGGCCGACAGTCAAATTTTCTCACTGCCCATAAGTTCTATCAAAACCAATCTGATTTTCGTATAACAAAGATTCTCGTAACCGACGGCGAAATCATTCGCCTTTGTATTCAGAGTAAGCGTGCACTCCCACTAAATACACGAGGAAGTTCACCCGCTTAAAAAGCGGAAAACTTCCTCTGTCGGTTAAAAACACAATTACCCCTTTAATTAAAAACCGCTCATATTTTTGTTTAACAAAATCTCTATCGCTCCACGTCTGATAATTCCGTCTTTATATCATCGGGAATTTATACCTCCGTTAAATACAAGAATAAGCGCCCTTGCTTTCTTAAACAGGGCGCTTACTCAGTCAGTTAAACAAGCTTATTTTCTTCTCGCTTTAACAGGTTTAGAGGTACTGGCGTTTGTATTTGGCCATAACTCGCTTTCAGGCGGTGTTTTTATTATGAGATAATCCAAAATTTTAATGGCGTAAACCAAAACATAAATAAATATTGTCCCCAAATACCCAAAAGAGAACTTATAATTCGGTAGGGCAGAGCTTTCTTGCAGAGAGAAAACAGCGAAAACAAATCCTATAAAATTAAGAACATAGCATAAAACCTCAAGTAAAAGAGAAATATTTTTCTTTCCCTCCGATTTCTCAAAATATATTGAGAAACCAATCAAAGCTATCTCAACTATGGGAATAATAACAAAAAGATAATATAAAGCGCTCTGATACTCGGATCTCACGATAGCGGAATGAGAGCCTGAGGCCTCCAAAAACTCAAAACCCGGCAAAAGGCTTATCCCGCCCACATACTCATACGACTTGTCCCCCGTTTCTATATAGAAAAAAGGCATCGCTATAAATATAATAAGTAAAATGAATAAAATCATATTAATCTTTTTTGACACTATAACAACCTCCAAAACGCAAAATAATAA
>CANOGI010000137.1 GCA_947565475.1 uncultured Eubacteriaceae bacterium | reverse complement strand
TTTCAAAACGGAGAATTCGGAGAATCTCCGAAAACAGAATATGCGCTGCATATGAATTTAAAGGGTATATAAAAAAATATTATTTTATTGACTTAAAAAACCCCTCTAATATCAACAAACAAATACACGACGCTACTCATCCCAGCTATGCCTGTGCAAATCTCCCTCAAAAAGAAAATTCTCAAAATTATTCTGCCTTAAAGCCTCATATAAAATCACGGCGACAGAATTGGATAAATTCAGAGAGCGGTACTTCTCAAGCATAGGAATCCTTACACAATTTTCCTTATATCTCAAAAGAATTTCCTCTGGGATTCCGGCGCTTTCTTTTCCAAACATAATAAAACAGTCTTTCTCAAATTTAACGTCCGTATAAGATTTTCTCGCTTTTGTGGTAGCCATGAAAATATGGGCGTTTGGATTTTCCTCAATAAAAGTCTCAAAATTATCATAACATCTTAAATTAAGGTCTTTCCAATAATCAAGCCCCGACCTTTTGACGGATTTTTCGTCAATATCAAATCCCAAAGGCTTTATTAGATGGAGAGCCGTACCCGTAGCGACGCAAGTTCTTCCAATATTCCCCGTATTTTGAGGTATTTCCGGCTCAAGTAAAACAATATTCATAAAAATCAACCTCTTAAATAATTTATCCTAAGCTATTCAAAACTTATCAATACTACTCGAATTTTTGTATAACAAAAATTCGAGTAACCGACGACGAAAGTATTCGCCTTTGTATTCAGAGTGAGCTTGCACTCCCCCTGAACACAAGAGTAAGTATCCCCGTTTAAGAAGCAGGGGACTTCCTCTGTCGGTTAAATTCCGCTTATCCATAATATCATATTTACAACTCTCTTACAAGACGTTATAAAATTTTTCCATAACACTCAGGGCGTCTGTCTCTGAAAAGTCCCCAGCTCATTCTCATATCCTCCGCCTTATCCAAATCAATCTCAGCGTATAATATCTCCTCCTTATCTTTAGACGCCTCCCGTATAATCTCACCTGTCTCGTCCGTTATAAAAGACGAGCCATAAAATATTAACGAGGAGTTTTGCGCGTTGTTCTCCTCACAGGGAAGAATTTTCTCTTCCCCTATTCTGTTAGCCGCCACAACGGGCACAATATTAGCCGCTGAATGTCCCTGCATACATCTTTTCCAATGGGGAGCGCTGTCACACTCAAGAATAGGCTCAGAACCTATAGCAGTTGGATAAAAAATAATCTCAGCTCCCATAACCGCCATAACCCTGGCACATTCGGGAAACCATTGGTCCCAGCATATCCCAACTCCTATTTTTCCATATTTTGTGTCCCATACTTTAAAACCTGTATTTCCTTGTGTAAAATAAAATTTTTCCTGATAAAAATGGTCATCTGGTATATGGGTCTTTCTGTAAACTCCCAAAACTTCTCCATCAGAATTAATTACAGCGACAGAATTATATAATACGTTTATATCTTTCTCATAAAAACTTACGGGAATAACAACATCAAATTTCTTAGCGGTAATTTTAAGCCTTTTAATCGCCTCGTCCTCCTCCATAGACCTGGCAAGCTTATAATTATCATATCTCTTTTCCTGACAAAAATAAAGATTTTCAAAAAGCTCTGGCAAAAGAATAATATTAGCGCCATTTTTCGCGGCTTCCTCAACCATTTTAACAGCTTTATCAATATTTTTTTCCCTTTCCCTTTCACATTTCATCTGAATTGCCGCGACTTTAACCTTTCTCATAAACAAAACCCTTTCTTAATTTAAAATTATTTATTTATAGTGTATCTCAAAAATATATAAAAATTGTTATTTTAATCCCACTTGCTATAAAACGAATAAAAACCTACTATCAGCCGAATATTGGAATTTGCTGAGTTATACAATGAATATTTCCCCCGCCTATTAAAATATCCCTTGCGTAAATTTGAATAACCTCTCTGTCTTTAAAAATATCTTGAATAATTTTCTTTGCTGTCTCATCATTCTTATCATTAAATCCCGGCATAATAACAGCGCCGTTTGAAATATAAAAATTCACATAAGAAGCGGCGAGTCTCTCTCCCGGCGTTCTTGTCGGCTCTCCGTTAAAATTAATGAGACCACCGCACTCATCGTCCGTCATAAAAACAGGTTTAGGCTGAGGAATTTTATGTATCTTAAACTTTCTCCCCTTAGCGTCTGTTTCCTTTGATAAAATATCAAAACATTCTTTAGACATCTCATACTGCGGGTCGCTCTTGTCGTCGCACCACGCTAAAACCACTTCCCCCGGAGCCGTAAAAGCGCATATATTATCAACATGCTCATTTGTCTCATCGTTGTATATCCCTCTTTTAAGCCAAATAACCTTTTCAGCCCCAAGAGAGTTTTTTAATTTTTCCTCAATATCTTTTTTCGTCATTTTTGGGTTTCTTCCCTCGCTTAAGAGACACGCCTCCGTCGTAATAACGGTGCCCTCCCCATCAACGTGAATTGACCCCCCCTCCAAAACAAAATCTTTAATGTCATAAACGTCAATATCGTATAAATCACATATTTTTCTCGCCATTTTATTATCTTTATCCCAGGGAAAATATAACCCGTCAACAAGACCTCCCCAAGCGTTAAAATACCAATCAACCCCTCGAATTTCCCCGTTTTTATTTTTTAGAAAGGTTGGAGCGTAATCCCTCGCCCACGAATCGTCGCTGGACATCTCAACTACTCTTATATAATCAGGAAGCGCCTCTCTCGCGGTGTCATATGATAAATCACTGGCTATAACAGTAACTTTCTCCGAACGAGCTATCGCCTCAGCAACCTTAGCGAACGCTTTTCTCGCCATAACCGCTCCATATTGCCATGAATCTGGTCTTTCCGGCCAAATTATAATACATCCATAATGCTTCTCAAATTCGGCGGGCATAAAAAAACCATCATTTTTAGGAATTGAATTTAAGATTTTCATTTTTTCCTCCAGAAATTTTAAATATTTTTTAAATTTTTTTACTTTTTATAACTTTTTGCCTATATTCTATATCTATAGCGATTCATAAAAATTTAACGCGAGCAAATAAAAGAATAACTTAAGGAAACACTGACAAATTAAAAATAAAAATAATTTTAGCGAGAGCGGGCGGATAGTCAGTGCTTTCGCTACGCAAAAGTCGGCTAAAAGCCGCCCGCACATCTTTGCGGCGCCTTAGCGTAAGTGTGGGATTTTTAATCCCACTTAAACGAAAACGCTTTTTCGTTAGGAGCGTATTTTTTCATAAAATTATTTTTTATTTCCTCTTTGTACGGTGCTTTCTTAAATATATAACATTTTTTAACCTATTCTCGCGTTATTTTTTTTATTGATTTGCTGCAAAACGGTTCATAAAAGGAATTATATATGGTATTCAATAACCTCAATAGCACAGCCTAACAATTTTTTTCCGCCTGTCTTTATCTGATTTTTTTAATAATTTTCAAGTATTCCATTGAAAATCAAATTTCGATTGATAAAAAACCTTTTATCAATCGTTATTACTTATGTTATTAAACAGATCTAACATCTTAATTTATGTTTCCTTAAATTTATAATAATATATTTTTTTTTAAAATACAAACTATATTTATTGAGGTTTTTATATAAAGATAATTGCTAATTTTGATAAACACCGACTACGCCACGTCTAAAAACTAAAATACCCATAAAAAATAATATTTCAAAAAACTTCAAAACGAGCGGAAACTCAAACCCTTTTTCGCTCAGAACTAACGGTAATATTTAATAACCGTATATATTATTTTTCAACTTTTCTGGTATAAAATAAACTATTGGATAAGCTTTTAAATTTAAGAAAGAAGGTATTTAAATTGTTTAAACATGAGAAACAACTTTTAAGAGAAGTAAAAATTGAAAAACCCAATCCACAATACGCCGCTCTTCTACACGAACAGTTAGGAGGAGGAAACGGCGAGTTAAAAGCGGCTATGCAGTATATGTCTCAAAGCTTTCGAATAAAAGATAAAGAAATAAAAGATTTGTTTATGGATATAGCGGCGGAAGAATTAAGTCATATGGAAATGGTGGCGCAAACAATAAATCTTCTAAACGGCCATGATGTTGATTATAAGAAAACACACTCTGGAGAAATTGAAACTCATGTAATTTTAGGATTAAACCCGGGACTTATAAACGCCTCAGGTCATTCGTGGACAGCTGATTACGTCACAGTAACGGGAGATCTTTGCGCTGACCTTTTGTCTAATATAGCGTCTGAACAAAGGGCGAAAGTCGTATATGAGTATCTCTATCGCCAAATAAACGATAAATATGTAAGAGAAACAATAGATTTTCTTTTAAACAGGGAAGAAGCCCATAACGCTATGTTCAGGGAAGCTTTTAATAAAGTTCAGGACAGCGGCTCTAATAAAGACTTCGGCGTAACAAGAGATTCAACCCTTTATTTTAATTTATCGTCTCCGTCTCCAAAAGAAAATCACCTTGAAAAAATTGATGGAAAACCCGTTTGCTTCTCAGGTAAAAATTAAAAATAATTATTCACTAAACACCATATTAATTTCTTAAATAAAATTTTTAATAAATAAATTCTTGACAATTTCTTAAATGGCGTTTAGTATTATAATATTATGATTTAAAGGCTTTGGCTAATATTTTCCTCACTCCGAAAAATATCGGTCAAAGCCTGTTTTATAACGAGTAATATTTAAAAGATTAACAAAAACTCACGATAAGATTTCACTAAAAATATTTTATAAAAAAGTTTTTAAATTATTACTTGTATAAATAAAAAAAATATATTAATATATAAGTATATTAGTTTTTGACATTTTAGGAAGGAGGATAATGATGAGACTTACAATTCCGCGGGATTATACTTCAAAGCTTGACATAAAAACAACTGAAATAGCGATAAATCAAATTAAAGATTGTTTTGAAAAAACTTTCTCAAAAGTTTTTAATTTAAAAAAAGTTTCCGCGCCACTTTTTGTTTCACCTGAATCAGGCATAAACGATAATTTAAACGGTTCTGAAAAACCTGTTGTTTTTAATATCGCGTCTATAAATAAAGATGTTGAAATCGTGCATTCCTTGGCAAAATGGAAAAGATACGCGCTTAAAAAATATAATTTTACATATGACGAAGGATTATATACAGATATGTATTCAATCCGTCAGGGAGAAGAGCTTGACAATCTTCACTCGGTTTTCGTTGACCAGTGGGACTGGGAAAAAATCATCTTAAAAAGCGAGAGAAACTTAGATACTTTAAAAAACACGGTATCACAGATTTTTAGTGTCTTAAAAATTGTTGAGTCATATATATACGACGTTTATCCTATTTTAACAAAATTTCTTCCCGATGAGATAAAATTTATAACAACGTCAAAGCTTTTGGAAATGTATCCAGACCTTACCCCGCAGCAAAGGGAAGAAATAATAACAAAAGAATATAAAGCCGTATTCATCATGCAGGTAGGCGACACTCTTAGTACAGGGGAGAAACACGATGAGAGAGCGCCCGACTATGACGATTGGAGCTTAAACGGTGATTTACTTGTGTGGTTTCCCGTTTTAAATTGTTCCCTTGAGATTCTCTCTATGGGCATAAGAGTAGATGAGAAATCACTTTTATATCAGCTTGAAAAAACAAATTGCATAGAAAGAAAAGAGCTCGCCTTTCATAAAGCGATTTTAAATAAAGAACTGCCTTATACAATAGGCGGCGGAATAGGTCAGTCAAGAGTTTGTATGTTTTTGCTTGGAAAGGCTCATATAGGAGAGGTACAGCCGTCCGTTTGGCCAAATGAGATTGATGAGCAGTGTAAATACTCAAATATACATCTGCTATAGACTTTTTTATTAACCAAAACGCTATTTCTACATATTCTCCAAAACTGAAACGAGGTGTCAATTTAAAAACATAATAATTGTCTTTCCTAATAATTAATAAACGGCTTAACTTTATCAGCGTTTGCCTGAAATTTTTATAATTGCTGTTAAGGAAACACCGACAAATTAAAAATAAAAATAATTTTAGTGGGAGCGGACGAATAGTCAGTGTTTGCTACGCAAAAGTCGGCTAAAAGCCGCCCGCACCTCTTTGCAGCACCTCTTTAGCGTAAGTGTGGGATTTTTAATCCCACTTAAACGAAAACGCTTTTTCGTTAG
>CANOGI010000136.1 GCA_947565475.1 uncultured Eubacteriaceae bacterium | reverse complement strand
CCAAGGACGTTTACCGATAATATGATGAGCGACCCGACTTATAGCATTATACAATAGTTAATCAACTTAAAAATAAACAAAAATGATTTTTATCCATCAAACTTATTTGTCTTTAGGTTGTTTAACTATTAGACATAATTTAACTAAATACGGTAATGGCTGTTGCGACGGATTCTAACCGCACTTCCCTCAATGAATTATACCAAAAGTATAAAGCCATATTAGCAAAATATATAATATTATATCACTTTGTAAATAACAAAGCAAGGCAAATTTTTCAAAAATCAAGGTTGCTTAATAAATTTTGGAGTATAAAATTTGTTAAGCAACCTTGAAAAAATATTAAACTTTCAATAATAAAGTATTTACATCGGATCATCAATAATCAAATTATCTCTGCTCGGAGGCGGAGGAGCAACAGCGGCCTGAGTAGACGGTTCCAGAGGCGGCGTATCCTGCACAGGATTTCCATTAGCTGTTACAACGCCCCCGCTGTCAATAACACCGCCGTTATTTACAGGAGGTTCCGCCAAGCCCTCGTTTGGCTTAGGCGCCGTATTTGGCGTCTGCGTTTGACTTCCGCCTTGATTCACTTTATTAGAATTACTGTCTTCACCACTGTCACCATTTTCCGGTGATTCCTCATTATTCTCGGGAGACTGCCCATCCTCGCTCGTTACAGTTTCCGTCTCTTCCTCAGAAATTCCCTCGCTTGATAAATGAATATTACAGCTTCCTCCTATGTGTATTTCATACTTTCTGTCATCAACGTTCTCAGAACCATTATAAGGTTCTGGACGCACAATCCCAACCTGAGTAAAAACACTCGGGCAAAACTCGCTCGCCGACATCTTTGACTCACTGCAAAAAGTAGCAGATTTGTGAACGTCACAGCTTTCTTTAGGCTCTGTGCCCGCAATAAAATTCTCATTTCTTATTCTGCTGCCTCTCGGGTCTTTATCACATAACCCCGAAACGGCAAGTTTTCCCGACTCGTTGCAAATTGATTTCACAACAATACCTGAAGGTTTCACAAAATCCCTAACCTCAAGCCCCTCGTGAATTTTCTCCATAACATACCGCCAAACTTTAAGATGAACCGACTGGTCTTTAAGACTCTCCATATTCTTAACAGTATCGTCATATCTGTCATAACCAAGCCATATACTGGCGGCGTAATAAGGCGTATACCCTGCGAAAGTCAAATCCTTTGAGTTTTGCGTTGTTCCCGTTTTTCCGGCTATAGGCATGCTCGAATTTATAAATTTCGCTTTCGTACCTGTACCAGCCCTGATAACATCTTTCATCATATCCGTAACACAATAGGCGGTAGAGGCTTTTATAACCTGAGTAGGCTCGCTTTGTTTCTCAAGAAGAAGCTTTCCGTTATGGTCATAAACCTTTGTATAAAAAGACGGTTTATAATATTTTCCCTCATTCGCGATCATACCAAAAGCGGCGACGGTTTCAAGCTGTGTAACACCATGAGTAAGACCGCCCAAAGCTGTAGACGCGTGATTATCGTTTTCAAGGGTTGTAAATCCCATTTTAAGAAGATACTGATAACTGGCGTCAATTCCAGCCTGATTCATGGCTTTAACAGCTACTATATTCATAGAGTCTCTTATACCATCTCGAATAGTTGAAAGACCTCTATAGCCTTTGTACCAGTTTTTAGGCTTATAGCCATTTAAATCCAAAGGAACATCATCAATAACAGTAGCCGGAGTTAAAACCCCCATATCAATTCCCGGAGTAAAAGCGGCGAGAACCTTAAAAACAGAACCTGGCTGTCTCGCGGAATCGACCGCTCTGTTAAGACCTCTGTTTACGAGTTTTTCTCCCCGTCCTCCGCCGACAGCTTTCACCTCACCCTTTTTATAATCAAGAATGACCATAGCCGACTGAGGCTGAACAGCGTAATTTGACTTTTCAGAGATAATTTCCTGCCCCGACGGCAGACTTCTCAACACCTCTTGCCTTTTAGCAGAAATAAAGCTGTCCGCCTCGCCTTTATTTTTGACAAGTTTTTTAAATTCCTTGTGTTCCTGTTTGCCCGATTCTTTATTACCCACAGAAACAATATAACTGACGTCTATTTTATATTCCATACTTGGAAATAACTCGTCGTTTAAATACGCCTCGTCCACAACCTTTTGAATTTTAGGCTCAAAAGTTGAATGAATCTCAAGACCTCCATTATATAAAAGGTTATTCGCCTGAGCTACGCTCATATTATGCTGTTCCTGCAAGTCTTTTGAAACCTGCTCAAAAAGCCCGTCCACAAAATAACTGTGCACGCTCGCCCCTGTGTCTTCAACCGTTTTGTCATATTCGCTTATTCTGGCGTAAACATCGTCGTTATATGCCTCGTCATACTCATCTTTTGTTATATATCCCTGCTCAAACATATTTTTAAGTATACGTCTTTGCCTTGACTGATTATTCTCCGGATTTAACCTTGGAGAATAACGGGTCGGACTATTTGTAATCCCAGCCAAGACAGCACATTCTGAAAGAGTAAGTTCTGAAACGTCTCGACCGAAATAACCAAGAGCCGCCGCTTGAACACCATTATAGCCATGATTTAGATAAATTGTGTTTAAATACAGCTCAAGTATATAATTTTTAGCCGCCTTTTCGCTTCCAAGCTGTTTCTCAAGCTCGTCCTCATATTCAAGAGCGAGATACATTTCCTGAATCTTTGTCTCTATATTATTTCTTGTAACCTTAGTAATATTATTTTTTATAAGCTGTTGAGTGATTGTGCTCGCTCCCTCAAGACGATTTCCAAAAATAGTTGAATAAGCCGCGCGAAAAATACTTCTTATATCAATACCGCCATGACTGTAAAATCTCTCGTCCTCAATGGCTATAATAGCGTTTTGCATATTTTTAGGAATTTTATCCAACGTGACATATTCCCTGTTTTCTTCTCCATGGAACCTGTCAATTTCGTTTCCGTTGGCGTCATAAATAACGGAGGTGTATATGTTCGGCTCAATGGCAATAAGCTCAAGATTCGGAGCTTTATCGATAATTCCCATAACAGCGCCAATAACCGCTCCTGAAACAGCGAAAACAATAATAAAAAATATGAGAAAAAATACCTTCAAAAAAGTTTTGAATTTACTTTTCTTTTTAACTTTTTTCTTTTTTCCGTTTTTATCGCTCTCGGAAAAATCGTCGTCTTCCACATCGTCGTATTCATAACGAGGTATTTTATAATCACCTTTTAAAGAACTATTTTTTCCGTTTCGAGAATAAGGATTTTCATGACGGCTTGAATTTGTGCCTCTTCCGTTTCTTAAATAATTGTCAGAATCTCGGGGGCCCTGATTTTTAACATTATTCATAATTCTGTCATAAGCGTTTCTTTCCCTGCTGCCCTTTTTTAAATTGTCATAAGCGCCTCTGTTATAACGTTCCCCTGACGGCTCATGCCTATGTAAAGAAGAGTTTTGACGATTAATACTATTTCTCTGACGAGGATAATTTCGATTACTATCATTATTTGATGAATTCATCATTCTTACCTCCCTGCTTACTTAATTATAACAGAATACAAGTAACTTTCAAAGAAAAATTTATTAATAAATAAAAAAAATTTTATTGACGCCAATCATTTAAACCTCTTAAAAATATATTTCTAATCCAAATAACATAAAAAGTATCGTATAAATATTCAAAAAGCGTCTTATGAATATATTAATATCCTTTTGTCTTAATATGGTTAATGATAGCTAACACTTAGTATAATATTATCATAAATCGTCTTGTTTGAAAAATAATCCAACACCGATACACATAAAATATAATAAAAATAAAAGCCGGTGAACCCATGAAAAGCAAAAAAAGAAAAAGCACAATAAAAAAATTTTTCATTTTTATTTTTATTATATTTATTATAAGTTTTATTTTTATTTTTATTCGGTATAAAAACACAGTTTTGCCGACAGTACTTGAGATAGGTGAAAAATACGCTGTGGATACGATAAATGAAAAAATAAATAAGTCTGTTGAAAAAGTCGTTTCAGAATTAAATTTAACATCAAAAGACTTTTTTGAGAAAACTTTTGACAGTGATAATAAAATAAATTATTTTTCCGCCGATACAATGCTTATAAATAAGGTCTGCTCAAAAACCGCAGCCGAAATAAGCAAAGAAATAAAAGCTTCTGAAAATGAGAAGATAACTTTGCCTATAGGTATATTCTCAGGCATAGAGCTTTTATCAAATATTGGCCCGAAATTCACCGTCTCCATACTTCAAACGGGAAATACTATTACAGATTATGAAACATCTTTTGAAAGTCAGGGGATAAATCAAATAAATTTTAAAATATGGCTCGTTGCGAAAACTGACATAAGTATTGTAAATCCCTTTTCCTCAAAAAAAGTCTCAGTATCAAGAAAAATTATGCTTGTAAACACTGTGTTTAACGGGACTGTTCCTCAAACTTATCTGAATATGAGTAAAGAATAAAAAATTTGCATTAAAACTAAAGAAAAGCAACTACTCATAAAACAATATTAAGAAACAAACTGAAAACATCGTAACTTCCGTACAAGGGTTTGTAATAATTATAAACGTCACCGCTGTATTTTTCTTTTATAAACAGAGAAATTTAAATTAAAAGAATTTGAAAAATATTTTTGCTATAGCGTGTCTGAAAACACCACACAAAGAGGAAATAAAAATAATTTTACAAAAAAATACACTCCTAACGAAAAAGCGTTTTCATTATAAGTTGGATTAAAAATCCCACACTTACACCCAATAAGTGCCTCAAAGATATGCGGGCGGCTTTTAGCTGACTTTTGCGCGGCAAAAGCACTGATAATTCGCTCGCTCTCGCTAAAATTATTTTTACTTTGAATTATGTGGTGTTTCCTAAAAAAGTTGATTTTCATTCCTCAATATGATATGATTGTAGAAGAATAGTTCAAATCATTTTATATTTTTTAATAAATTTAAAATTTTGTATAGTAAATTATAGTATTTTTAAGACATTTAAAGTTAAATCAAGTTTAAGATTACTTAAAACATATAAAATAAATTTTAAAATAGAAAGGTTGTTTTACTTATGAAAAAAAGATTATTTATAATATCTTGTTGCGTAATTATGTTAAATATATTTAATGTAAACGCAAGTAATAACCAAATCAATATACTTATTAATGGAAATAGTGTTAAATTTACTAATGAGACAGGTTATCCTTATGTGGACAGCAGCAACAGGACAATGGTGCCGTTAAGGGTTACAATGGAGGCGACAGGTGCCGCTGTTGGATATGACTCCAATAAGCAAACAGCAATAGTTATAACTGAACATGATAGAATTGAGATTCCTGTCGGAAAGGATTATATATATAATAATAATATAAAAACTCAAAATGATACAAAAGCTGTTATAAATAACGGAAGAGTTTATCTACCAATCAGAGCTGTATTAGAATGTGCTGATTATACTGTAGAATGGGATAAAAGCACTCAAACAGTTAACGCTTTCAATTTTGCTTTCAATAGCACTGCTCTTATTCCATATTCCACAAGTGATTTTCGTACTCTTACAGAAAATATAATAAATGGTGATGTGGTATATATTAACGGACAATATTACGCTACACCCGACTACGCTAAAACCCTTAATAATACAGTAGTTCACTATTTAGGTAACGATTTAAATAGCGCTATTTATCCACAAGCAGACCGGTTCGCTTTCGCTGATATAGAATCATCTGATTTTGAGTGGATATCAGGTATAACAAATTTTGATAAAATTCTTGTAGAAGAAAAAAACATAGATAAAAATATTAAGACAGAACCATCAAATATTCCCGGATTTGTTTATGTATATTGTTTTTATGAAAATAGTTCAATAAATAATAAAATTATTTATCCTGTTGATGAAATTACTGATAGTTTTATGAATTCTGAAAACGCTTCCGGCGAGTTTAACGGAATAAAGATGAAAAAAGAAAATGGAATACTATATTTTGATTATAATGATTTGCTAAGATTAGGATTGTATAAATAAAATTTCCAGTTGATATCCATCAATACCCCTGAAAAAATTATAAATAAGGCATATTCCAATATGAATAATGTCCCGTTTTGTTCAATACTTAATTCCGCTGAAGCAAATAAAGTTTGTATTGACCATCTTATATTAGACTTCTTTCAAG
>CANOGI010000135.1 GCA_947565475.1 uncultured Eubacteriaceae bacterium | reverse complement strand
TTCTCATGCCAACAGTATTATTGAAAAAGTTATTAAATTTATTGAGAATAATACGGACGCCGTTATTGATGATATTGAAATTGAGATATTGTGAGGCTTATAACTATTTTAAGTTTATTGACTTTTAAATAAATTTTGAGCGGTTTGAAACGATTTTATTTTTGAGAAATACGGCGTTTATATTGAAAATTTTTGAAAAAATCTATGGACTTGATAAAAAAGTTATGTTATAATCATAAAATGTATAATATTCTAAGGAGGATTTTTTTTAATGAGTACAGTAGAAAATATTGATGTAAATAAAGTCAAAATCACTTTTTCGGTTTCCGCCGATAGGTTTGAGGAAGGTATGAAATACTCATACAATAAAAATAAAAATCGTATAAATGTTCAAGGTTTTAGAAAAGGCAAAGCTCCTAGGAAAATTATTGAGATTCAATATGGTAAAGCGATTTTTTATGACGACGCTTTTAATTTTGTTCTTCCGGAAGCTTATGATGCGGCTGTTAAAGAACATAATCTTGATGTAGTGTCAAGACCTGAGATAGATGTTGATGAGATTTCTGATACGGAAGGCGTTACGTTTACTGCTGAGGTTTATTTAAAACCTGAGGTTAAAATTGATGATTACAGAGGCTTGCCATATACAAAAGAGGAAGTTAAAGTTGATGATGAGGATGTTAATTCACAAATCGACGCTGTAAGAACAAAAAATGCCAGAATATTGAGTGTTTCCGACAGGCCTATTCAGAATGGGGACATCGCGGTTATTGATTTTGAGGGATTTTCTGACGGAGTAGCTTTTGAGGGAGGAAAAGGCGAGGATTATGAGCTTGAGATAGGTTCTCACTCGTTTATCGACAATTTTGAGGAACAGCTTATAGGAAAGAATATAGGCGACGATGTTGAGGTAAATGTTACATTCCCAGAGGAATATCATCAGAAAACTCTTGCCGGAAAACCGGCTTTATTTAAAGTTGAGATTAAAGATATTAAATTTAGGGAGCTTCCGGAGCTTGACGATGATTTTGCTCAAGATGTTTCAGAATTTGACACTCTTGATGAATATAAAAAAGATATTATGGCTAAACTTTTAGTGAGAAAACAAAAAGAGGCCGATGATAAGAAACAGGAAGAGCTTCTTGACACTTTAGTTAAAAAAGCGGAAATGGACGTTCCACAGGTTATGATTGAAAACGAAATTGACAATAAGATAAGAGAATTTGAGGCGGGAATTTCAAGACAAGGTTTGTCTCTTGAGGCATATTTACAGTATATGGGACAAAGTATTGAGAATATGAGAGAAGCTTATAGAATTGTTTCTGAGCGTCAGGTTAAGAGCAGACTTGTTCTTGAGGCTATCGCTGAGAAAGAAAATTTTGAGATCTCAGACGAGGAGATTGACGAGGAAATAAAGAGAGTAGCTTCAGCCTATGGCATGGAAGCCGACAAGCTTAAAAAATCTATGAGAGATTCAGACAGGGAGGCGCTTTCTAAAGACCTTAAAGTTCAGAAAGCTCTTAAACTTGTCGTTGACAGCGCTGTTGAGTCCTAATTTCATGGTCTTTTTGAAAGACTTTAAAGCGCTTAAATATGTTTTTTGCCGTTATGCGTTGTTTAATTTTATTGATAATGAGATTCAAGCATTCCTGTGAGAATTAAACTTTGTCAGCGACAAAATTTATACTTATCCGCCAATTTAAAGTTTCCGAACAAGTTTATTATATTTCCCTCACTTTAATGTGAGGGGGATATTATTTATACGGAGGGCTGTTAAATACCGCCGTTTCAATAGAATGTACTTTTGTCGGAGGTTTTTATATATTCTGGCGGATTTTATTTTTTAAGTATGTTTTTTGTATTGTCACGAGGCTTAATGTTTTTATAAACTTATTATTATGCGGCTTTGATAACTGTTTAAGAGTTTTTTTTGTATACGTTTTTATTGACTATATTGTTCAAGGTTTAGAAATCGTTTTTGTCGATTTACTATTTCTTTATTCTATATTTATAGTTTTTTATCTTTTAAGGAGGTTTTTTTATGAGTTTAGTACCTATGGTTGTTGATCAGACAAACAGAGGCGAACGTTCTTATGATATTTACTCAAGACTTTTAAAGGACAGGATTGTATTCTTAGGTGAGGAAGTGAACGATGTTTCGGCTAATTTAGTTGTCGCGCAGCTTTTATTTTTGGCGGCGGAGGATCCTGAAAAAGACATAAATCTTTATATTAACAGTCCGGGGGGATCTGTTTCGGCGGGATTCGCTATTTATGACACAATGCAGTATATAAAACCTGACGTTTCTACCATTTGCATCGGTTTAGCCGCCAGTATGGGAGCTTTTATATTATCTGGAGGGGCGAAAGGAAAGAGATTTGCCCTGCCTAATTCTGAGATTATGATTCATCAGCCTTTAGGAGGCGCAAGAGGACAGGCGACGGATATTCAAATTCAAGCGGAGCAGATTCTCAAAATTAAAAAGAAAATAAACCACATGCTTTCTGAAAATACTGGTAAGCCTTTAGACGTTATTCAAAATGATACGGAAAGAGATAACTATATGTCAGCTGACGAGGCCAAGGAATACGGGTTAATTGACGCCGTTATAAGTAAACCTCAAAATTAATAAGGAGTTGAAATTGTGGCAACTAAAATTGACAGCAAAAAAGGTGTAAGATGTTCTTTCTGCGGAAAGTCGGAAGAGCAGGTTAAAAAAATTATTGCCGGTTCGGGCGTTTACATTTGCAACGAATGTATTGATTTATGCTCAGACATTCTTGAGGAAGAGTTCGCGAACGATTATCAGTTTGAGGATTTAGACCTTAATTTACCGAAACCCCAAGAACTTAAAGCGGCTTTGGATGAATATGTCATCGGTCAGGACGACGCTAAAAAAGCTTTGTCTGTCGCGGTTTATAATCACTATAAACGTATTGCCATGGGGGGGCTTTCCGAGGACATCGAACTTCAAAAAAGCAATATACTTATGATTGGACCAACAGGAGTTGGAAAAACTTTGCTTGCCCAAACCCTCGCTAAGTTACTTAATGTTCCTTTCGCTATCGCTGACGCTACGAGTTTAACAGAGGCTGGATATGTCGGTGAGGATGTTGAGAATATTCTTCTTAAAATTATTCAGGCGGCGGAATACAATATTGAGAGAGCTGAAAAAGGTATTATTTATATTGATGAAATCGATAAAATCGCCAGAAAGTCAGACAATCCATCAATTACGAGGGATGTAAGCGGAGAGGGAGTTCAGCAGGCACTCCTTAAAATTCTTGAGGGTACAGTCGCTTCTGTTACACCACAATGAGGAAGAAAACATCCCCAACAGGGATTTTTGCAGATTGATACCACAAATATTTTATTTATTTGCGGAGGCGCTTTCAGTGGGCTTGAAAATATTATTGAAAGGCGAATATCAAATAAAGTAATAGGATTTGGCGCGGAAGTTAAAACAAAAGAGGAACTTAAAAGCGGTGAGCTTTTTAAACAGATTGTTCCTCAGGATTTGCATAAATTTGGGCTTATTCCAGAACTTATCGGACGTATGCCAGTTGTTGTTTCATTATCAAATCTTGATGAAAACGCTTTGATTTCTATTCTTACGGAGCCCAAAAACGCTCTTACAAAACAATATACTTATTTATTTGAGCTTGATAATGTAAAACTTGAGTTTGAGGGAGACTCTTTGGAAGCTATCGCTAAAAAAGCCATTGAGCAGGAAACAGGCGCGAGAGGTCTAAGAGCTATTATTGAGGGATTTATGACAGATATTATGTACAGCGTGCCTTCTGACGATTCTATAGAAAAATGCGTTATTACAAAAGAAGTTGTTGAGAACAATGAGAAGCCAAAGATTGTATATAATAAAGACAGAAAAAATATTTCAGCTGACCTTAAAAAGAAAAAAGTAAATAAATCAAGAAGAACGGAAGCGGACGCTGGATAATTTTTATAAATAATATTAGACCTGTTAGAAAAGGGCTGTTGAGAATTGAGATTAGCAATCTAATTCAAGACAGTCTTTTTTAAATTAAACAGATTAGCTCTTTTTAAAAAGAGTAAAGAGATTTTAGGACTGCTTTTGTTTTTTTATTTTGCAGGCTATAGGGTAATGTAGCATACGCAATAACTTAAAGACTGTGGGACGCTGTTTAGAACTTTGCCAACCTTTTTAAAAAGTTGCCTGCGGCGGGCGGCATAAGCTGACTTTTGGAACACCCAAAAGTACTGACCCAAAAAGTCAGGTTTAGGCTGAAGGCCTAAGATTTTTTTAAGATAGCGCATATTGGACAATAAATATAGCGACTCGCGGGATTTTTAGTTCTAAGCAAGAAATAAATTCTTTAACATATCAGGCTAATAAAAATTTGTTTGTTATAGGTTATTTTTAAAAATTTCTATACTTAATTTTCTATTTATGGTATAATTCCTGTTAGAGTGTTTTTTGCTTTTTATAAATTTTCATGTGTTTTTTTGTTTTTAATATGTGTAGAGTTTATTGATTATGAATATAGATATTTAATATTAGTTTAACGTGAGTCCGATGAAAAATAACAGCAAAACGTAGTTTTGCTCAGAAGTTTTTGTCAAACTTTTTTCAATAGGTGCCGTAAAAAAGTGCGGGCGCCTGTAAGCCAACTTTTGCGAAAAACTTCGTTTTTCGAGATTCGGCAAAGCGAAAGCTTCGCGTTATAAAGTTTAGGTCAAGCCTTTAAAAAGGCCCTCAGGGTGTAAGACAGCACCCCACGGTTTTAATCTTTTAAATTGGTGTGAATATTAGCGTCAGTCAGCATAAAATTTAGGCCATGCTATCTTTTCGCTTCCTTATAAAAATAATTTTTATCTCGCCTCCTTTTGCTTATTTTCAAGTGGTTTAACTATAACTTGTGTGTTAAAATTTTTAAACATCCTGCCTGGACATACACAATTCGCCAAAATAAATTATATATTAAAAATATACGTCAGCGAGGTGTTTTGGATGTCTTTTAACATAACATTAAATAATGTTCCATTAAACGTTACAGTAAAAATTAAATCTTTAAAATCCGCCTTAAAAAATAAAGACCGCCTTGCGGAACTTGGCTTTACAGAGGGCTGTGAAATAACACCTCTTTATATAAGTCCTCTCGGCGACCCAACAGCTTATTGTATAAGAGGTACAATAATAGCTCTTCGCGAAGAGGACACGAAAAATATTATCGTAGCCCTGCCGAAGGAGGTTTAAAAATGAATAATAAAGTTTTTACAGTAGCGCTTGTGGGAAACCCAAATACAGGCAAAAGCACTGTATTCAACGCTCTTACCGGTTTAAAACAGCATACGGGAAACTGGACAGGAAAAACCGTAGGAAACGCTGTTGGAAGTTATGATTATAAAGAAACCCATTTTAAAATAGTTGACTTACCTGGTATATACTCAATAAATCCCACATCTCCAGATGAAAAAGAAGCCGTAAATTATTTAAGGGAAAATAAAACAGACGCTATAGTAATTGTGGCTGACTCTACCTGCCTTGAAAGGAACTTAATTTTAATTTTGCAAATAACCAAAATATGTAATAACGTAATTTTATGTTTAAATCTTTTAGACGAGGCGAAAAGAAAAAATATAATAATAGACACAAAAAAACTTTCCTTTGAGTTAAACATAGATGTAGTTGGAACAAGCGCGAGAAGTAAAAAAGGATTAAACGAACTAAAAGAGACAATCCTCAAAAATGTAACACAAAAAAATATTTCCTCTAAAAATATAAACGCTGAGAATTACACTCCTGAAAAAAATATAAACGCTACCGTGTTTAACGCCGAAAAAATTTATAATTTAACAGTAAAAACAGATTGCTGCTGCTCTTGTTTTTTAGACAAAAAAATAGACGCCGTAATATTAAGTAAAAAATTTGGCATACCCTTAATGCTTTTTATGTTGGCGGTAATACTGTGGATTACAATTTTTGGCGCGAATTATCCTTCGGAAGCGTTAAGCGCATTTTTTTCTTATTTAGAATTAAATATAACACACTTTTTTGAGTATATAGGCGCTCCTCATTTTTTGCGTGGAATATTAGTTGAGGGAATGTTTCGTACTTTAGCGTGGATAGTGGCGGTTATGCTTCCCCCTATGGCGATATTCTTTCCATTATTTACGTTTTTGGAGGACTTAGGGCTTCTTCCCCGAATA
>CANOGI010000134.1 GCA_947565475.1 uncultured Eubacteriaceae bacterium | reverse complement strand
CCCGGAACATCAAAGGGAACTACCCTCATAGATTTATATTTCTCAAGAGCCTCGTGAATAGGCGTTTTACTCTGGTCAAATTTATACATGGCGGTATCCTCTGAATCAATAAATATTTATTCCGCTGAAAATCTCAATCATTTCCCTGCGTAAACTGTTTGTAATCTCAAGCCTTTCCCTCGGATGAAGCTCATAAACGTCAGTATTAAAAAGATAATTCTGTAAATCAATTTCTTTAATTAGCATTTTGGTATGAAAAATATTCGCCTGATAAACATTTATATCGATAGCGTCATATTTCTCAAGGGTTTTGTCGTTTATATAATCCTGAATACTTGTAATGTTGTGATCCATAAAAAGCTTTTTGCCGTCAACATTTCTTGTAAACCCTCTCACTCGATAATCTGTGGTAATAATATCAGAATCAAAACTGTCAATTAAATAATCAAGAGTATTAAGAGGAGAAATCTGCCCGCAGGTTGACACGTCTATATCAACCCTGAAAGTCGCTATAGAGTTGTCAGGGTGATATTCCGGATAAGAATGAACCGTCACATGACTTTTGTCAAGATGCGAGACAACACTTTGCCTTTTTCCGACTATTTTATTTTCCGCCGAATTTTTAAGTTCGCTGTTCTCACATAGGGCAAGCTCTCTTTCGGTGATAAGAATTGTCACACTCGCACCCTGTGGCTCATAATCCTGTTTTGATATATTAAGGACATGAGCGCCTATCATTTTAGTGACGTCGCATAGAATTTTAGTAAGCCTCTCCGAATTATACTGCTCGTCAATATAAGCGATATAATCCTTCTGCTCTCTCTCGCTTTTGGCGTAACAAACGTCATATATATTAAAGCTCAAAGTTTTTGTAAGATTGTTAAAACCGTAAAGCTTAAGTTTATTTTCCAACCTTATCATCACAGCCTTTCAAAATTTAAAGAAAATATGGTCTAATCAATGTATACCAAAGTAAGTTCCCCCGTTTAAGAAGCAGGGGACTTCCTCTGTCGGTTAAAGGAAATACCGCACAAAGAGGAAATAAAAATAATTTAACGAAAAAATACGCTCCTGACGAAAAAGCGTTTTCGTTTAAGTGGGATTAAAAATCCCACACTTCCGCTAAATAGGTGCCGCAAAGATGTGCGGGCGGCTTTTAGCCAACTTTTGCGTAGCGAGAGCACTGACCATTCGCACGCTCCTGCTAAAATTATTTTTACTTTTAATTTGTCGGTGTTTCCTAAACTTGTTCGCTTCCAAATTTATTGACTATTAATATTAACATATTTCAATAAATAAAAAACTCCTATTTTATATTTTACAATATAGCTAAAAAAATATCAACAATTTATTAAACTTCTTTCAAAACTTTGCCGTAAACCGCTCTAAATCATAAACTATTCGTATTTTGATTTCACTAAAATATATACCCTATAACGGATAACTCCCCCTTTGTATTAAATGAGAGCTGAACTCCCTCTTAAAGTGAGAGCAAATTAGCTGTTAAAAAATAAAATTTATCTGAAAGAAAATTAAAGACTCTCTCAAATTTTATTTTTGCTAATAAACTTCAAAAATGTAACACCGTAGTCTAAAATCCGCAAGGCGGGCTTTGCTCGTCCTGAGTAAGGGGGTGTGAAAAATGAATTTTTCACACCCCCTTACCAAAATACTATAAACCACCGGCGTTTTACAGTGTCTTTTTTTAAGTGATTTGACTATTATTGAATATCCCTGTTTTATCTCCAAAACTCAAAAGCTCTCTCAAAAGCGTATAAATATTTATCAAGCGCCTCATGGTTAAAATGAGATGCCTTTAATATATACGTATAACTCTGAGTGAAACTAAGTATAAAACATAAAACCGTAAAAGCGAAAAACGCTTTCGCCATAATCTTTTTTATATTCTCGTTTTCACAGTTTTTATATATTATAAAAGCTATTGTAAAAGCTCCGATTAAAAACTGCCACGCGAAATCCGTCTTATATCTTATTCCATACCCGCTTTCCCAAACAGAGGCTATAATAACTAATGGAGCTATAACGCAGACGGCTGAAATTATAACAAAATATAATTTTCTATTCTCACTTTTTGAAACCGCGTAAGCCTTTTTAGAGTAAAAATAAGAAAAACAGATGGGCGCCATAATAAACAGCCCTATAGCGGTATTCGTCGCCACGAAATAATAACCGTTTGGATTAAACGTTTCCACGTGAGACGATATAAACGGAAAACTTGGCGAGATATTCGGTATAGCGAATAAATAATTATAAAACCCTATACCGGCGAAATGCGAGTGAAACTCCGTATTAGTAAAATCATTTATTGTAAGTGAATACTGTATCCCGAAGTCCATTATATTTCCAAATCTTAAATAATTATAAATCATCTGTAGCCCGCCGATTAGTATAAATGGCAGAAAAGCGGCGGCAAGATAGCTTATATAAAACCCAATTCTATTTTTCCCCTCCGACATAAGACCTCTTCTTTTTTTCATAATTCCGGCGAAAATAAAAATTAAAGCGCATATACAGTAAACCGCCAGAGTAGGCCTTGATAAAACACCGAGGGCGAGAAGAACCGCCGATAAACTTAAATAAAATAAATTAATCTTCCTCTTTCCGATTACACCGCTTATAAGCATAAAATATCCTCCAGAAGTTACGAAAGCGAAGCCCGAGGCCTGAGCGATTTCATAAAAATTTCCCGTGGCGAAACAAAACCAAACTCCGCTTATAAGCTGAAGCGTTATAAGCCCCATAATAGCAAAACTTATTTTTATGTCATAAAAAAATTCTTTTATATACTCCATATATAGTTTGTACAAGAAAAAAATACCTATGGCGCCGAATATAAACGTACACCATATAGACGGAAAATAATAACCCGTAATAAGATGAAACGGCAAACATAAAATAATAACCGGCGCTATTCCATAATAAGAATAATAATTCCCGTCATAATAAAGATGATCCCATAAATAATAAATACCTTTCCTCTGACTGTCATCATAAGGATTGTCAAGATTTTTAAGCTCCTCGGGAACTTCCTCCAAAATATCCAGCCGCCCGTCCTCAAATGAGTCCACAAGCTCTTTCGTGATTTGATTTCCCTCTTCCGTTTTAAAATCGTCAAAAATATTTGAGAATAAATCATCTCTCTGAACTATAATAATTAAAAACGCGGCGACTATTAAAAAAATGGTAAGCCATCTCGCCGAAAGAACGCATAGTCTCTCATTTTCCTTAAATGTTTTTGAGTATCTTTTTGAGTCAATAAAAAGATATTTTAAAAACGCAACACCCAATATAAATAAAATCCTCGAAAATGAAAAGTAAAAAGGTATCACCTTATTAAACCGCAACTCATTAATAGTTATAACATCGCCCTCATAAGGTTTTATTTTAATTTTTAAATTCCCAACTTTTCCCGAAGCGTTGATTGGTATGAAAAAACTTTCCTCGCAATCGTTTACAATCTCGCCCGAAGCTATATTGTATCGGTATTCTCTTGTCGTCTCATCGGAAAAATCAATATTAACCCTGATTTTTTTGCTGTTTTCGGAACTGGCGTCTAAATAAAGGGTTCCTATTCTCTCGTCAATTCCCAAAATCTCAATAATAGCCTCATCATTGCTGTCAGTCTGCCATTTCTCCCCGTCAAAATTATTAAAAACCACTTTCGAGACCTTTACAGCATCCGTATAATCGTTAAGATTTATTTTAAAGGAATTAAAATTAAAAATCAGAATCTCAAGAAAAACAGAAACCATAAAAGCTTTAAATATAACCCTAAAAATATTGTGGCTTGTCCTTTTTATAGCGAAAGAAAAACCTAAAACCAAAGCTGAGGCGGTAAAAAACGCCATATAGTGATAAGCCCCGATAACCTCGTTATAAAACCCAAGAGCCCCAAGTGTCAAAAAATATACTATAATGGCTAAAGATAAAATCAAAAACCGAATATAATTTTTTTTAAACCTTTGACTATCCAAAGAAAACACATTCATATAAGAAAAAACGAACACTGGAATAGAAAGCAATACATTTGTTAAAAAAATGCCTCCGAAAAAAAAGCATACCGCCAAAACTAAAATAGCGACTAAAATTTTAATTAAATCAATAATCCCATTTCTATTTTCCCCGCTTAAATCATTTGTTTTTCTTTTTACACTTTTCAATTTATTTCCAGCGTCTTTTTTTCCCTCCATAACCAACAGCCCCTTCCATAAAACTTTCCTTATCAGAAACTTCTTTCAAAACTACTTTCTGTTTATTTTAAATACACCTATTATTAAATTTATAGCCCAAGAGCCAACCATAGAGCATATAAAAATCATAGGTACAATAATAAAATAAAAAGGAACTTTATCATAAAACATCATTATTTTATCGTTAAGAAGATCGTAAAAAATTGTGTCAAAAATATATGACAATAAATACACCCCAAGAGTAAGCTCCGATAATTTTTTAAATATTATCTTTATTATATCCGGAAGCCTCTCAAAATTAATCTTTTGTATAAATATGAACACTAAAACCGAGTCAATAAGATTTTCAAAGCTGCACCAGTTATCACTGTAAATACCAAGCTTAATTTGACCCGTACCGCTGGCGACACTTTGATAATAATTAAACCCGCTGAACATAAAAAGACACGCCAATAAAGCGATTAAAATATATCGTTTCTTTATATCAACTTTAAACTCGCTTAAAAAAGCTCCTATAAAATAATATGTAATTGGATAAAGATTCTCCCAATAATCAGGGAAAATCTTATATTTATAATTTATGACTGTCGGTAAAGCCGTAAAAGAGATAAAAGTAAAAATTAAAACAAGCTTTCCTTTTTTTGATTTAAGTCCGTTATACGCTAAATTTAAAAAAGGTATAAGCAAAAACAACCCTATATACATTTCAACATACCATGAGTATGGTGCCGCGCTGTAATCAAAAATATTTTTAATCCATCTCCATACATCGGCGTCTTCATATAAATATTTCACCCTAAATATAGCGCAAGCTACGCTCGCCAAAATATAAATGGCTATAATCTTTATAATCCCTTTATAGTATCCTTTGGATAGTTCTTTTTTATTCATTAAAAATCCTGATGTTATCAAAAACAAAGGAACACAAATCATAAAAAATGTCCTCGCCACAATAACGAAATAATAGGACATATCCTCTACTTTTTGATCATAAAAGCCGGAATAAAGAAAAAAATGTACTGAGATAACGGAAAATACAGCAAAAATTTTAATAAAATCAATATTGGGATTTCTGTTCTTTTTATATAAAGACGGCGTATCCCCTTTAGACACTTCTGAATTTATATGTAATAATTCTTCTCGTTCTCGCAAATCAATAACCCCTTTCGTAATATATGTTATATAATCTAATGCTGTCGTCAAAACTACTTGAATTTTCGCACACAAAAATTCTCGTAACCGACGGTGAAAGTATTCGCCTCACAGACTTAAATCCGCAAGACGGGCTCTGGTCGCCTGAGGAGAAAATGCCACCATTTTCCGCAAGAGTGTCAATTTTATCGACACGCCGCGGCAAAAGTACTCACCTTTGTATTCAAATTTAGCTTGCGCTCCTCTTGAATACAAGAGTACGTACCCCCGCTTAAAAAGCGGTTGACTTCCTCTGTTGGTTAAACTATACAATTAATAAACTTGAAAAAAGCAAAAGAAGATAAGATAAAATTATTTTTAGCTCGCCTCCTTTTAGTTTTTTTAAGTTCATTAACTGTATCGGCAAACTTCTCTTAGCTCTCTTATAAATAAAAAAGCGGCATACCGCAAAATCACTTTTGCAATATGCCGCTTTTATAGTTAAATAAATAATATTTAATATATTATTCAATAATAGAAACAACAGAACCTGAACCAACAGTACGTCCGCCCTCACGGATAGCGAAACGAAGGCCTTGCTCCATAGCGATAGGGCTTATAAGCTCAACAGACATCTCAACGTTATCTCCTGGCATACACATTTCAGTACCTTCAGGTAAATTAATAACGCCTGTAACGTCAGTTGTTCTAAAATAGAACTGAGGACGATAATTGTTGAAGAAAGGTTTGTGACGACCACCCTCGTCAGCTGTCAAAACGTAAACCTGAGCTGTAAATTTAGTATGAGGAGTGATAGTACCAGGTTTAGCGAGAACCTGTCCTCTCTCGATTTCTGTTCTCTGA
>CANOGI010000133.1 GCA_947565475.1 uncultured Eubacteriaceae bacterium | reverse complement strand
CTTAAACCACCAGTAAGCTAATTTCTCCGAATATCAAGTAAGAAATAATAGCTGAAACTTAAAGAAGAGCTGAAAACGACATTATATTTAAAAAACAGCTTTTGTTAATATTTTTTCTTCTATCCTCCACACATACAATCGAGCCGAATACACTCCCGATTAATACAAAACAAGCGAAAATGTTCCTAAACTCAAAGACACTTTCATCCTCCGTTTTTTCACCAACCTCAATATAATTAAAAGAAAACACATTTACACTTTTCAATATATCATAATAATATTTCTCAACGTTTCCGCTAATATTTATCTCATCCAAAAAAGCATTGGCTATATTGGGACTTACGGTATTTAAAACTTTTGAGAAAACAATCTCATTAGCGAAAGTATATCCGCTTGACGAATCCGATGAAATTATTTTAATTGAGTCCTTCAAATCATTTTTCTTTAAGGAGTCCTCAAAATTTTTATCAAAAACATATCCGCAGTCAATTTCACATATTCTAACATCTGAACTCATCTCAGCAATAGAATTATACTTAACAAATTTAAAATTATCCTCTTTCTCAAGACTCTCGCTGATATATCTCCCAAAATCGCCCTCAGCGTATACACCGAATTTCACTTCTCCTATAACATTTTTTCCAAAGATACTAAAAACAATAGAGATAATCGGCATAAAAAATAAAACGGCGACAAATATTTTTATTCGTAAGCAACGTTTAACATAAATCAAAAAAGCCGTCATATTTTCCTCCCAAAGACAAAAATCATAAAATAACTAAAAATCCATATACAAATATCATAAAAAATCCCTTGAGTTAAATACCCTGAACTAAACAAAGAACCAAATTGATTTCCAATAACATATATAGGAGAATATGTGTATATCTCTTTTATCCATTTTGGAAAAAACGACGGAGGAACAATAGCTCCGCCTAAAAAAGAAAAAAATAAAACAGCGAAAAATAAAATTAACCCGCCTGAAACATTCCCCTTTGAAATAAAAAACACCATGTTTGAAATAACTGAAACCGAAAAAACAGCGAAAATAAGCGGAATAATATTAATATATACTCTAAATCCCATTAAAGAAATAATTAAAATCAAAAACAATGTAATAAAAGCCAACAATATAAACAAAACAATGTTCTGCGTAAAAGCTATAACGGAAAATCCACATTTAGAGCACATATAAAAACTTTTTTTGTAAGAATATAAAACAATTCCCGCTATTATCGAAAAAAGCGTCAGAAAAATAGGAAACAACATAGAAATATAATATTCTACAAGGGTAGTTCCTCTCTCATTATCAAAATTAAAATATTTATATTTTGAAAAAACAAAATTAACATATTTAAGATTAATATTACTGTTATATTCTGAGGATAACTTCTGTCCCGCTTCTTCCAAATATATTTTTTCCACAGAAAAAATACCCGCCTGAACATTTTCAAGAATATCTTTGTAACAGTCAGCGAATTTCATAACCGCGTTTTTTAAAATTAAATCCTCATTCGAGATAAAAATATTTATAGGAATATTACTTTTTCCATGAATGACACTTTGAACAAAATCCTCCTCAAAAATCACTCCCGCCGTTGAATCACCTGATTTAACGGCCCCCTCAACATTTTCCTTATTATCCTCTTTTTTTATTTCATATAAATATTTAATTTTTTCAGAATTTTTAAAAGCGTTTATAGCAAAATTCAAAAATTTATCATTTTCGGGAACATATACGGATATAGTGCTTTTAAAATCATCCCCATTTAGATTAATATAATAAATAACACTAAAACCTATCGCAGAGACAAAAATAATCGACAATAAAAAGCCAATCGCTATTTTTGGCAAAGCAAAAAACATTTTTTTCAATTCAATAATAAATAATCTTAAAGCAAACATAATATCCTCTTAAAATAACTTAACAGAGAAAAGACCTCGCCTTAAAATCATCTACAGCAAAAACAATTTTTCGAATTAACGTAAACTTGAATTGTCATAAATTTTAAGGCAAAGTCCCCTGTCATAAATTATATTTGTTAAAGGGATACCGATTTATAGAGTTTTTAACTTATAAACCAATCCCTAAGCCCATGTTTTGAAAATTCTCATCGATTTTCTCTAAAGCCTCCTCTAAACTTTCAGGATCATTAATAATATCAATTGCCCCTTCTGTGTCTATAGCTTTAATTTTCTCCTGAAGTTCTGATACCTTTAAACCAAAAGAGAGATTCATAAATTCCTCTCCTAGATAATTTATAGATAACTCATCAAAATTAAGCTCAAAAAGATTATTCTCACTTTTTATATTTCCGTTAAAAGTCGCGACTGTTCCCGACAAAGCATCTTTTGTCTCATAATCCACGCTTCCCCTAAAAACTGAGGTTGACGGATTATATACAGTATTAATACTTACGCTGTCCACCTTATTGTCATCTTTACTCTCAATAAATGAGAATACTTTTTGATTATTTATCTCTTCCCCGTTTTCGCTTGTATTATCCGTAATAAGAAATCCGCTGTCATATTTATTTCCTTTATACTCATAAAACTCAGCCTCAAAACTGTTCGCTGGATTGTCGTCACCAAGGAATGAGAAAGTACAAACATATCCGTCATCCGCTTCAGTTCTAAAATTTATTTCCATTTTTATAAGGTCTTTCCCATCGGTATAAAAAGCGGCGTCAACTCCATAAATATCTATAGAATCAGCCCCTATTAAAAGCTGATTTAAAATCATATCTTTATTAAGCATACCGCCATAACCCTCTCGGCTCATTAACCATTCCAGAGTATCAAACACATCGTCGTTAGCGAATAAATTATTCAAGTAAATTTTGGCGAAGTCTTTTATATCATTATTGTTCATACTAATTTTATATACATTACAGTCACGTCCGCCAACTTTCTCACTGCCACCTTTATCTAACTCAAGTTCGTCCGTAACAGTATTTACAAATTCCATTCCAAAAGCATTAATAAAAGCGTACATACGCTTCTCCGCTTCCATAAACTCCTCAAGGTTCTCCCCGCTTTTGCCATTAAGCTGTTTAATTATATTATAAGCCTCAGCCGGAGCGTCTTCCCACCTCATAAAAAATTTCTCATTTGCTATAGGTATATCAAAAGCCAAATATTCCTCATTAAAATAAGCGTTTACTATGTCAACATCAAAATTATTAAAAGTCCCTTTAATATCAAAACTTTCCTCTTTACTTGACGGAGCCACATTTATATTTAACTCTCCGCCCATATTCTCCGCCCATTTAGGAAGCTTAGGGCATTTATTAAGAGTTGCGTTTACTTTTATAGAAGCGTCAAAATTAGGATTATACACCATTTTCTCCGCTATTTTAGCATTAAAAACTTTTGAGAATATGGTGTTATCATCTTTTCCATTCATATTCATATAACCCGAAAAAGATTTGTTTGTCGCCGCTATGGCTATTTCCATATTTGACTTAAACAAGTTTGACTTAGCGAATACAGTTCCAAAAACTCCTATCACAATAACAGCGGCGATTACGCCAGCCAAAATCTTCTTAGGGAATTTCTTCTTTGTAATTTGCGTGCCCAAATTCTCATCCGGAGCGCTTGTTTCCTGTAAAATGGTTCCCGTACCTTTCATATTATCATCATTAAGATTTTCATTCTCATTAAAATTATCATTTCCCATTTCTTCATCTCCTAAAATAAAATTTATCTCAAATAAAACGATAAAAGATCCCCTTTTTCTGTCAATACCCCTTCTTTCATTAAATAAATCTTATCGCAAATTTCAATCTCATCTCTGTCGTGGGTACTTATAACGGCGGTTCCTCCCTCCGAAACAAATTCCTTAATATGAGAAACAACTTCTTTCTTCCCATAAATATCAAGAGCGGCCCCGGGCTCGTCAAGAATAAGAATTTTAGGCCTTTTCATCATGGCGATACAAATACTCACCCTTCTTTTCATGCCGCCTGAAAGCTCTGATACTCTTTTGTCAATAAACTCATTAATACCAAGTTTTTCTAAAATAGAATTGTCAAATTTATTTCCGTACCAAAGTTTAATGTTATCTCTCGCCGAAACCTCGTCAATCAAAGGATTTTCCTGAGGGACATATCCAACATACTCATAAAATAGTTTTTTCCCGCGAATACATTTCCCATCATAAAAAATCTTCCCGCTGTCATATTTAATAACCCCCGCCATAATTCCAAGCAAAGTCGTCTTTCCACAGCCATTGCTTCCGAGAATACCGACACATTTGCCTTTATCAGCTTTAAGATTAATCCCGTTTAATACTTTTTTTTTATAACTCTTATTTATTCCTTCAAGCGAAATCAAACTATCAAACCACCTTAATAAGACAAATAATTATGTATATATTATAACATGATAAGACAGCAAAGTCCACATAATTTTATTTCTATGGCAAAATTATGTATTTTGGAATTATTGACTACAGAATAATTCTATATTATAATAATACTATAATTAAAAACTATTAACAAATTTTCCATAAATATTTAATTTTCAACGTAGAATAGTTTACATCATATCATTTTTTAATATAATTCTACCATAGCCAAACCAAAATCAGCATTTTCAAAATAAAAAAAGGAGTATTTAATATGAAAAAATTATTAAACCTAACCATATGTACGATTTTAACATTTATATTTCTTTCTTTAAGTTGTGTTATAGCTTATGCCGTTGAAATGGATGGATTCGGCACGAAGGATGCCCCGTATTTAATAAAAAACGAGGAACAGCTTTTAGCGATATTAAACGATGAGTATCCCGACTCCGCTTATTACAGACTTGAAAACGATATAGAGCTTATAACAAGAAGCTGGGTTCCAATAGGAACGTTGTCAGAAAACGGTTTTTCAGGAAACTTCGATGGAAATAACCACAAAATAACAAACCTTACAATAGGCTCCGCCACAAATTCCTATGATAATATCGGGCTTTTCTCTGAGAATACAGGAACAATATCAAATCTTACCGTTGAGGTTTCTTCAATAATCGGTAATAAATTTACAGGGGCTGTCGTGGGCTCAAACAAAGGAACAATCATAAATTGCGACGTGTCAGGATTAATTTCCGCTGATAATCCGTACAATGAGGAGACTTCTCTCGGAGGAATCACCGGAAACAATTATGGCACAATATCAAACTGCGCGTCAAGTGTCATAATTAAAAATGGAAACGCTAAAACCGGCGGTATAGCTGGTTATTCTGAGGGAGAAATCTCAAAATGTGATTTTAACGGAATCGCCAAAGATTTAGATACAATTTATTTCGGCGGAATTGCCGGATATACGAAAGGAAACATAACAAATTGCTCAAACACCGGCACCATAAACACATATCTCAGATACCTTGGAGGTATAGCCGGTTATTCTGAAAGCGGTTTAATAACTTTCTGCTCAAGCGTTTCAAATATCACTAGTACAACAGCATACGACAGCTATATCGGAGGTCTTATAGGCTTCAACAAAGGAGCGGAAGTTGAGAATAGTTACTCAATAGGAAATATAACATGCTTAAACACTTCCCCTTATAATACATATGTTGGAGGCTTTATAGGATATAACAAATCTGAGAATTACGTAAAAACAAGCTATTGTTCAGGCAAGGTCGTAGGCAAGACAGCAAGCGCTTTCGCCAACGGTACAGCATCGCTCTACACAAATTGTTTTTATAACAAGACCGTACAGGATACAGCTGAAAACTGGGTTTTCGGTCTTTCTGAATCCGATATGAAGGATATAGCGAATCAAAATAAAAATTATACTTTTTGGAATTTTAATTCTGTGTGGGGAATGAATAAAGATATAAACGACGGCTATCCATATCTTCTCTCACATATTGAACCCGTTACAGGAATAACCGTTTCAGAAACCGCCCTGACTCTGGCGCTTGGCGAAACAATAAAGATAGAGGCTGAAGTTGTCCCAAAAAATGCCACAAATAAAGCATATACATGGTCATCTTCTGATAAAAATATCGCCTCCGTGGATACTAACGGGGTAATTACAGCAAAAGACATAGGCTCCTCAATAATAACAGCTAAATCAAACGACGGAAACTTTACGGCGGAATGTAAAATAACAGTTACGGCAAATACAAGTTTAAACGAGACTTTAATTTTTAAAGTTGATGATTTCTCAACAGTAAAAGGACAAAAAGTATCTGTCCCTGTAAGACTTCTTACAGGAAATTCAACAGGTATATCCTCTCTTTCAGTTGATATACGTTATAGC
>CANOGI010000132.1 GCA_947565475.1 uncultured Eubacteriaceae bacterium | reverse complement strand
CACAAATTTCTGATTTACAATTCACGTTAGGTTTCTTATACTCAAGAACAGGTTCACCCACAAAGTCATTATTTGTGTCAACACCAATAAGAGGCCATCCGTCAACCCATTTAGCTGGTTGTAAATGAGCGACACGACCATAGGCGTTTATATCCTGAAAATGAATAAACCAGCTTTCTCCATTATCAAGGTCAACAAGTCCTCCCTGATGAGGTCCATTAATAGGAGAGTCTCCCTGATGCATAATAATTTTATGCTCATAAGGACCATAAACATTTTTAGAGCGAGCGGCCATCTGCCAGCCTGTTCTTACTCCTCCCGCAGGGGCAAGTATATAGTATAAACCGTCTTTTTTGTAAAATTTAGGGCCCTCAATAGTAGGGTGATTAATTCTTCCGTCAAAAACCATAGTGTCCTCGCCAATAAGCTTGCTCCCGTCAGGAGACATCTCACTTATTGCGAGGCGACTTTTAAACCCGCATCTGCTTTTAGCGAAAGCGTGAACAAGATAAGCTTTTCCATCGTCATCCCAAATGGGGCATGGGTCAATCCAGCCATAAGCTTCTTTAACGCATACAACATCATTCCATTTTCCAAAAGGATCAGAAGTATTCGCCATAAAAATACCAAGATCGGGATCACCGAAATAAACATAATATTTGCCATCATGAAATCTTATACTCGGAGCCCATATACCTTTTCCGTGCTGAGGTTTGTCATATCGCTCAAAAGGCATCTTTTCAACAGCGTGACTAATAACTTTCCAGTTTACAAGGTCTTTTGAATGTAAAACAGGCATTCCTGGAAAATATGTAAAAGAAGATGAAACCATAAAAAAATCATCGCCGACACGAATAACGTCAGGATCTGAATAATCAGCAAATAAAATAGGATTTTTATAATTTCCGTTTCCAAGGTCGGCAACCCATTTGCCTTTAACATCTTTGTACATTATTAATACCTCCCAAATTAATTAATAAAATTATACTCGGCGGTTTTATCCCTTGTCATAAGATTTACAACCGCCTGTTTTGTATCTTGCCCGAAAAATAAAACGTCATAAATCTCCTTCGTTATAGGCATATTAACATTGTATTTAACAGACAAATCATAAGCCGCCTTAGCTGTGTTAACACCTTCGACAACCATATGTACTTCCCTAAGAGTCTCCTCAAGAGATTTTCCCTGACCTAAAAGCACACCAGCCATTCTGTTTCGGCTGTGCCTGCTGGTACATGTAACAATAAGATCTCCAATTCCTGAAAGTCCGGAAAATGTTTCCGCTTTTCCGCCCATAGCGACGCCAAGTCTCGAAATCTCAACGATTCCTCTTGTCATAAGAGCCGCTTTCGAGTTATCACCAAATCCAACGCCATCAGAAATTCCCGCGGCGAGAGCGATAAGGTTTTTTAAAGCCCCTCCTATTTCAACCCCTATAATATCCGTATTTGTATATACTCTAAAAACAGGGCTCATAAACATTTTTTGAACAACTTCAGCGACCTCTATACTTTCAGAAGAAGCCACACAAGCTGTAACCATACCTTTTCCAACTTCCTCAGCGTGACTCGGTCCGGAAAGAACGGCGACTCTGCAAAAAGGAGCAACCTCACTAATGATTTGAGATAATCTCAAAAGTGAACCCTCCTCAATTCCTTTAGCCACATTTACAATAATTTGATTTTCAGAAAAATAATTTAAAAAACGTCTCATAGTTTCTCTAACAGCTTTAGAAGGAACCGAAAGAATGACTAAATCGGAATTTTCAATATCATCATCTATATATGTAACTTTTATATTATCAGAAAGAATAATCCCCGGCAAATATTCTTTGTTTTCTCTGTCACTCGCTATTTTTTCAGCCTTTTCTTTAATCCTTGACCATAAAACAACCTCATGACCATTATTGCTCAAAAGAACAGAGAGAGCCGTTCCCCAGCTTCCTGAACCGATTACGGAAACTTTACTCATAGCAATACCTCCTACTTATTTCTTTTAATACTGAATTTATTTTCCTCACCTTTAATAAGTCTTTTTATATTAGGTATATGCTGATAATAAGCTAAAAATCCAATAGCAGACATAAGAAGAACCGCCTCGGTATTAATTTTATTTCCCATAATAAGACTAAATAAAACCATAGAAGTGGGAGCGACAACAACCATAACAAGAGAGCATAATGATATGTATTTTTTAATAATAACAACCGCCAATCCGAATGCATAAGTAGTCAGAGCCACACGCCAGTCAACGCATAAAATAAGTCCAAGCGTGGAGGCTATTCCCTTTCCTCCTTTAAAATTAAGGTAAAAAGGAAAATCATGCCCGAGAATAACACCTACGCCGGCGTAGATTCCCCAAAGTATATTTCCATCGCCAAAAAAAGTACCTCCGCCTTTAAAAAGGGCCGCACAAATAGAATACGCTATAACCGCTTTCAAAATATCAGAAATAAAAACAATAGCTCCGGCTTTGGCCCCAAGAATTCTTGTGACATTAGTCGTACCGGCGTTTCCGCTCCCAAAATCACGAATATCTATTTTTCCCATAATCCGCCCCACAATAAAGGCGGTTTGTATACATCCTATAATATATCCTATAACAAGACAAATCAGCCTTTCCATAAAAATCACTTCCTTACTAAAAATTATAATAAAATAATTCCCTTACTAAATAGCTATATATAAATAACAATCTCTCAAATAATTACCGTATTTTGAAATCATAGAAATACTTTTTAAAAATCATTATCACTACTAAAAATAACAAAAATTTTCCTTTTAATGCATAGTTCCATAGCCCCTTAACTCCAATTATTCAATTTAATGAGTTACCCACTCTTATTGTTATTTATTTTGACCTATACAATAATACAACATATAATTATACTTTTTATTTTCCCTTAACATTTACATTTTTCATTCTTTCCTGTTTCTTGCGATAAAATGTATAGGCGTTCCGTCAAAACCAAACGCTTGCCTTAATTGATTTTCAATATATCTTTTATATGAAAAATGCAAAAGTTCAGAATCATTCACAAATAAAACAAATGTCGGAGGTTTGACAGAAACTTGCGTAATATAATAAATTTTTAAGGGACGGCCTTTTTCCGCCGGAGGCTGATTCACAGCCATAGCCTCAATCAACACATCATTTAAAAGCCCTGTCGATATTCTTCTTGAGTTATTCTCAAAAACAACTTTAATCATTCCAAAAAGCTTATGAATGCGCTGTCCCGTAAGCGCTGAAATAAACAATGTCGGGGCATAGGGCATATATTTAAGCTCATTCTCAATATTTTTAATAAATTTATTCATTGTTTTGTTGTCTTTCTCAATTAAATCCCACTTATTCACGACTATGATAGAAGCCTTGCCGTTTTCATGGGCAATTCCAGCTATTTTTGTGTCCTGATCAGTAATTCCTTCTTCAGCGTTAATCATTAAAATACAAACGTCCGCTCTTTGTACAGCAGCAACCGCACGAATAATACTATATTTTTCAATATTTTCTTTAATCTTGCTTTTCCTTCTCATGCCGGCAGTATCAATAAAAATATATTTCTGTCCGTCTTTCTCATAATGAGAGTCAATAGCGTCTCTTGTAGTTCCCGCTATATCACTCACAATAACCCTTTCTTCCCCTAAAATCTTATTAATAAGAGAAGATTTTCCGACATTAGGTTTACCAATTATAGCAATCTTAATTGTATCATCGTCGTCATTATCAAGACAATCTTTTGGAAAATGTTTAACCACCTCATCAAGCATATCACCAAGACCAAGCCCTTGTCCCGCTGAAACCCCCCATGGGTCGCCAAGACCAAGAGAATAAAACTCATAAACGTCCATACTATATTTTCTAAGGTCGTCAACCTTATTTACGGCAAGAACAATAGGCTTTTTTGTTTTTCTAAGAATATTGGCAACCTGCATGTCTGTATCAGTAACACCTGTTTTCACATCAACCACAAATAAAATAACATCAGCTGTTTCCATAGCTATTTCAGCCTGAGCATACATCTGTTTTAAAATAACATCATCTGACTCCGGCTCAAGTCCACCTGTGTCAATAAGGGTAAATTTATAGTTAAGCCATTCCGCCTCAGCGTATATCCTGTCCCTTGTAACCCCAGGAGTGTCCTCAACAATAGAAATTCTTTCTCCCGCTATTTTATTAAAAAGTGTAGACTTCCCTACATTAGGTCTGCCAACAACGGCAACAATAGGTTTTGCCATAAAATTTTCCTCCTTATCTCATTTTTAAAATAAGATATTATCTATAAACTTAGCCCCGTCAGAATATGAAATCCTCACTCTGCATCCAAGGGCTTTCTCGATGTCCTTAATATTAACGTCATCAAGCATAACCGTATCGTCAGCTTTAAAAGCGTTTTCGGGAATTAAAAGAAAATCACCTAATTCTTTTCCAGAAAGTTGCTCAATTATATCTGTGCCAGTTAAAAGTCCCGAAACAGTAATTGTGTTTCCAAAAAAATTATTTTTTATCTCATACACATCTATTTTAGTATAATTAAATTTTTTAGTCAATTCGTAAGTTAAATTTAAAATAAATTTATAAGCAGCCGACCCCGTAACAATGGAAATATGACGTTTTTTATTATCACCATCCAACGATTTTAAATAGGAGAAAAACTCACTCTCCATAAGACTAATCATTCCAACTCCATTTTCAAGCTGTGAAAAATCCTCATAAAAATCAGCCTTGTGAAATTCTCTTTCGGCGACAACATAAAATTCATCCGATAAAAAAACAAATTTTGTGCCAAATCTCTCGAAAAGCTCCTTTTGAGTTTTCTCAACAATATCAATTATATCACAACAATCCTTTTTATTGAAAGCCTCAATTTTTTCAAGTCCGTCACGAAATTTTGTCATACCAAAAGGAACGACTGATAAACTAATACCATTAGGAATAAAATTGCTTAAATCAAAAATTGATTTTATAAGATGCTCGCCATCATTAATTCCTTTGCATAAAACAATCTGAAAATTCATTTTAATACCGGCGTCATAAAAACGCTTTATATAACCCATAACATTCACAGCATTGGGATTTTTAAGCATACATTTCCTAAGTTCCATATCCGTTGTATGCACAGAAATATTAATCGGTGAAAAATGATAAAAAATGAGCCTGTCAATATCCTCTTCTCTCATATTTGTAAGTGTCACATAATTTCCCTGTAAAAAAGAAAGCCTTGTGTCGTCGTCTTTAAAATAAAGAGTAGCTCTCATTCCTTTGGGAAGCTGGTCTATAAAACAAAACACACATTTATTAAAACAGCTTTTAGCTTTATCCATAAGCCCTCTTTCAAAAACAATTCCCAGGTCTTCATACTCTTCTTTATCAATTTCCAAAAGCCATTCTTCCCCATTTGGCTTTTCAATACCGACCTCAATATATTCATTTTGAATCAAATACCTGTAATCAAAAACATCTTTAATATCGGTATCATTTATTTTTATAAGAACATCTCCGGGCTCAATTCCCATTTCCTCGGCTATACTGTCTTTCTCCACTTTAAAAATTATATTTCTTTTATCCAAAATACGCAACCTCATATCTATAGCGAAAAAATAAAAGAATAAACTGCGACTCTAATAAATTCTATATATAAAAAATTCTTTTATAGTCTCACGCTAAAAATTTTACAAATTACTATAAAACCAATTTATTTTAAAACTTTTTAACACAGCACTTATTTTTTTAATATTGTTTTTGTTATTATATGTTATTTCCAAATGTCAGAAATAAAACAAATTTTTAAAACTCATTTCAACGAAATAAGTCCCGCCAAACTTCCCCTTTCATCTCCCATATACCTATGAGAAAAAAATAAATCGTGATTACATTTTGTACACACATCGGCATTTTCTATATTTTCTTTTAAAATACCAGATAAAATAAGAGACTTCTCAATAATCCCCTGTAAATCTATTTTATATTTGCCATCTTTTTCTTTGTCCTTAAAAATAAAGTCTTTTGAAAAAGATATATTATTCTCAAATTCCTCAATAACAGGATAATCAACCTCAAAACAACACTTTTTAATTGACGGCCCTATTCCGATCAAAATATTTTTTTTCTCACAGCCATAATCCTTTTCCATTTTTAAAACAGCTTTCACGCCGATTTCTTTCACAGTTCCCCTCCAACCTGAATGAGTCATGGCGATTACACGCTTTATTGGGTCAAGAAAATATATAGGAACGCAATCAGCGTAAAAAGTTGTCAAAACTATTTCTTTTTTATTGGTAATAAGCC
>CANOGI010000131.1 GCA_947565475.1 uncultured Eubacteriaceae bacterium | reverse complement strand
AATGTTTTTTAAAATTTAAGATTTCAAATAAATACCTACTGGAAATTAGGTTTTATCTGAAGAAACGGCCGGGGAAAAACTACATTTCTAAATCTTCTTTTAAGAAAATATGAGTTCAGCGGAAATATACATTCATCGGTTAATTTTGAATACTTTCCCTATGAAATCCAAGATAAAGAAAAAAACACAATAGAAATATTTTATGAAATATGCCCTGAACGGGAAGATTGGGAATTTATGCGGGAAATGTCATTGCTTGAAATCAACAATGACGTTTTATATCGGCCCTTTTCAACTTTATCATATGGAGAACAAACTAAAATATTACTGGCGATGTTATTTCTTATCTCTAATAGCTTCTTACTCATTGATGAACCTACAAATCATTTGGACGAGAAAGCAAGATTAGCTATATGTAAATATTTAAATAACAAAAAAGGGTTTATTTTAGTATCACATGACAGAAAATTGCTTGACGGATGTATAGACCATGTTTTATCAATAAATAAAACAACTATTGAAATACAAAAAGGAAACTTTTCGTCCTGGTTTGAGAATAAAACTAAACAAGACAATTTTGAAATAAATGAAAATATAAAATTAAAAAAAGAAATCTCAAAATTATCTCAATCAGCAAAACGAAGTGCATCATGGTCAGATATAACCGAAAAAAGCAAATATAACACAATGAGTTCCGGCTCAAAAATAGATAGGGGCTATGTAGGACATAAAGCCGCCAAAATTATGAAACGCTCAAAAAACATTGACGCAAGAAAAGAAAAAGCCATTGAGGAAAAATCAAAACTATTACACAACATTGATGAATCCCCATCTCTCTCATTATCTCCTGTTAAATTTACAAAAGATAGACTTGTGGAAGTAAAAAACCTAACTTTATTTTATAACAATAACAAAATATGTGAAAATGTCAGCTTTGAAATAAAAAGAGGCGATAGAATAGCTTTATGCGGTAAAAACGGCAGTGGAAAATCAAGTATCTTAAAATTGCTTTGCGGAGAAAATATAAGCTACTCTGGAGAAATTAACATTGGCAGTGGGCTTAAACTTTCTTATATTTCTCAAAACACAGAAACGCTTAGCGGTAATCTTTCAGAATTCGCCAATAATAACAATATAGATGAAAGTTTATTTAAAACAATTCTAAGAAAACTTGACTTTTCAAGAGAACAGTTCGATAAAAATATAGCTGATTTCAGCGGCGGACAGAAAAAGAAAGTTTTAATAGCAAAAAGCCTTTGTGAAGAGGCCAATCTATATATATGGGATGAACCTTTAAATTTTATAGATATATTTTCCCGAATACAAATTGAGGACGTAATTATAAAATATCAGCCTACCCTTATATTCGTCGAGCACGATATCTCATTCAGAGAGAAAATTCAAACAAAAGTTCTAAATATATAAAAAATAAGTCAATATATTATAAACGCATAAATAATTAAAAATTTAAACTTAAAAATATAATCGTTATTTTTAATATTGTATTTTGAGGAAACACCAATCAAAAGACACTAAATATAATTTTTCAAAATTTAAAAATTATATTTAGTGTCTTTTTTAAATACATCTAACGCTTCAATTTTTTGAAGATTGTTTTTATTTCTGAATTTGTCAATATTTCATTAAATAAAAATTTTTTTGATTTTTCAATATATATTTATTTTAGATATTTTCTAAACTATAGAGAACCAATAAAAGAATAAATAAACAAATTTTAAAAATCTGCATATGCATATTAAGAAAATTTTTTTATTGGCTCCCGCTAAAGATTTCACAAATTGCTATAAAAAAATAACTTAAACGAACCTAAACATTTAGGAAAATGTTATTTAGTACAATTTTAAAAACTATTAAATAGTTTTCTGATATAACCCTAAAATCTTTTAATTTATCCTTATATTTACAATTTCAGAATTGCTTCCTATTCTTATTGGAACACCCCAAGTACCGCAGCCAGAACTTACTACAATGTTAAAATCCCCAATTTTTAAATAACCATAATTTAAATCATTAGAAATACTTGATAAAAAATTAATAGGAAAAATCTGACCGGCGTGAGTATGACCAGAAAGCTGTAAATCAACTCCATTATCTTTTGACAGATTAATACCAATCGGTCTATGGTCAAGAAGAATAATAGGATAATCTTTATCTATTCCATTTAAAATTTCAGTCAATTCTTTTCTTTCAACGCCATTTTTTCTAAAAACCTCTTTATCCATTCTGCCTACTACATAAAAACTGTTATCCACAAAAACATATTCATCTTTTAAAATATTTATTCCGGCATTTTCCATATATTTAATGGAATTATCTAAATCACCAGCATAATACTCATGATTTCCCGTAATATAATAAGTACCGTATTTGCTTTGAAATTTTGAAAAAGCCTCACTTGCGTATTCTTTTAAATGTGGGCTTGTTCCCTCGTCAAAAATATCTCCGCAAAGAAAAATTATATCAGGTTTAAGCTCATTAACCTTTAGAACAATCTCATCTAATTCTTCCTCTTTAATAGTAGTTCCGATATGAGTATCAGAAAACATCACTAAGTTTAAACCCTTAATATTTCCTTTATCTTTTGAGATTGAAATGTTATATTCAGATACAGAAATATCAGAGGCGTTATAGACGCCATAAACTATCGCTAAAAATGAAATAACTATAACTGTTATTCCTTTAGCATATATTTTGGATATAATATTTCTCATTCTTCCGTTAAATCTAAGTTTATCAAAAATAAATCTTATAATTCCCGCGATAAGAAATAGTAAAAACATATAAAACGACGCTGTAATAAAACCATAGCCGATAATATTTAATATATCCTTAACCCCATCAAAAACCTCTGAACCTCTCGTAAAAAACATCGCCATAAAAATTCCCAAAAATATAATATGGAGAGGTAGCGCTGTCATATAGTAAAATTTTTTATACCCGCCAAAACATTTCCGAATTTGAAAACCATCATAAATATTAATTAAAATAAGCAAAACAGCTATAAAAATAAAAAATCCCGCCATAAAAACCTCCTTAAAGTATATTTATTTATACTGTCGGCATAAAACTCCAATTATGCTCTCCCTCTTTCGCCTTGCGAAAATAATTTTTATCTTGCCTCCTTTTATGTATTTTCAAGTTTATTGACTATGCATAAAATCGAACATAAAAAAACATTAATACATACATCGTATTGTATATATTTTTTAATTACCATAATTCTCATCCTCTAAAAGACCGCCATTTTTAATAGCTTCTCTAGCGAGAAAATCACACCTCTCATTCTCAACATTATCGGCATGTCCCTTTACCCAAATAAAATTAACGTCGTGTTTTTCCAAAAGCTCAAGCATATGAATCCATAAATCAACATTAGACGCCATATCAGTTTTGTTTCTCTTCCAGTTATTTTTTTTCCATTTGTCTACCCAGCCTTTTGTTATAGCGTCAATAACATATTTTGAATCACTATATAGATTAACCTTACAAGACTCTTTTAAAACCTCAAGACTCTTTATAACAGCAAGCATCTCCATACGGTTATTTGTCGTACATTTATAACCCTGTGACAATTCCTTTCTGTTTCCCTTATATAGCAATACAACACCATATCCGCCTGGTCCTGGATTTCCCGAACAAGCTCCATCGGTATAAATATCAATACTTTTCAAAATTATCCCTCCTTTCCTTTTCCAAAAAGCTTAAAAATTATTCGCTCTTTTTTACTATCAAGAGGGGCAAT
Organism: uncultured Eubacteriaceae bacterium; assembly: GCA_947565475.1. Lineage (GTDB taxonomy): Bacteria > Bacillota > Clostridia > Lachnospirales > CAG-274 > MGBC114079. The sequence continues at coordinate 2,545 of CANOGI010000131.1, read as the reverse complement.
AAATTCTTTTCCCTCTAAATAGTCAAAAAATCCATATTTTTCTTTAAAAACAACTTTATAAGAATGTAAAAACTGATTGTCGAGACCATAATTTTTTTTAAAAAATTTATTAACGTCAAAATCTCCATATTTTCTGTCGCCAATAACATAATATCCTATAAATTTAAAACCCGCTCTAATCTGATGAGTTTTTCCCGTTATCAAGTCGACCTCAACAAGGCTATACTCACCATTTTCCGCGAGCCTTTTGTATCTAGTAACAATTTTTTTCCCGCCCTCTTTAAATTCAGAAAATATTTCCGCCTGTCCATTTCCATTTTTTAAATGATAAGCGGATATAATTCCTTCTTCTTCTATGACACCTTTTAAAACAGTCAAATAAAACTTATCAATTTTTCGATTTCTTATGATTTCGTTCAAAGCTTTAACCGCCTCAAAGCTTTTTCCAAATAAAACAATACCGCTTGTATTTCTGTCAAGTCTGTTACAAATAGACGGCGTAAAAACAGATTCTTTTTGAGGTAAATATTCTCCTTTTTCGTAAAGATAAAATAAAAGCTGGTCGTTTAAAGTGTTGCCAATATTAACTGAGTCTCTTTGAACAGCGAGCCCGACAGGCTTATCGCAAATAATAATATTTTTATCCTCATAAATAATTGAAAAATCTCTTCCCGCTTTATCAACCGCTTTAGCTTCCATAAAAGAATTTATTGTTTCCTCGGATAAATACATTTGGAGAAAATCCCCCGATTTTAAAATCTCGTTTCCTATGGCTTTTGAGCCATTATATTTAATTCTCTTTTTTCTAAGCATTTTATAAATAAAAGACTTTCCCGCTTTATTAAAATATTTTAAAAGAAATTTATCAAGTCTTTGATTAGCGGAATTTCTATCAATTTCGATAACTTTCAAATCCTGCCCTCCAAAAAGAGCCTGTCCTAAAATCATTTTTAGATTTTAAAACAGGCAAAATTTATTATACCTCGATACTACCTACATATTTATCCATTTTAAGTACGCCGTAATAAACATATCGATCTCACCGTCCATTACAGCCTGAACATTACCTGTTTCAGCGTTTGTCCTATGGTCTTTAACCATATTATACGGATGAAAAACATATGAGCGAATTTGACTTCCCCAGCCAATATCCTTAACCTCTCCCCTAATATCTTTAAGCTCTTCTGCTTGTTCCTGTAATTTAAGCTCATAGAGTTTGGCTCTCAAAAGCTTCATCGCTCTGTCTTTATTTTGAAACTGAGAACGCTCATTCTGACATTGAACAACCGTATTTGTAGGAATATGAGTAATTCTTATAGCTGATGAAGTTTTATTTATGTGCTGACCACCCGCACCGCTTGAACGATATGTGTCAATTCTCAAATCATCAGGGTCAATCTCAAACTCAATAGTATCGTCAAGCTCGGGCATAACGTCACAGGAGGCAAAAGAAGTATGTCTCCTTCCCGAAGAGTCAAAAGGTGAAATTCTCACAAGCCTGTGAATACCCTTTTCCGCTTTAAAATATCCAAAAGCGTTCTCGCCGTTTACTTGAATTGTTACCGACTTCACACCCGCTTCGTCACCTGGAAGATAATCAAGCTCCTCAACAGAGAACCCTTTATCCTCCGCCCATCTCAAATACATTCTCAAAAGCATGGATACCCAATCACAGGCCTCTGTTCCACCCGCCCCCGAGTGCAACGTGACAATGGCGTTATTTTTATCATATGGTCCCGTTAAAAGAGTTGATATTCTAAGCTCCTCATACCTGTTAAGAAAATCCTCAACAAGATGTTTAACTTCATCTATAACACTTTTATCATCTTCCTCATTTCCAATCTCTATAAGAGTCATTATATCGTCAAAATCCGAATTAAGTTTTTCAAATCCCTCAATCTTACTTTTAAGCTGCTTTGTTTTTTGTAAAACAGGCTGAGCCTTTTCCATATCATTCCAAAAAGAAGGATCCGCTGAAATTTCCTCAAGTTCCTCAACCTTTTCTATAGCTCCCGCTATGTCAAAGTGAGTCCCTCATTTCCTGTAAATTTTTGGCATACGCCTGCATCTGAACCGCTATTTGCTCAAGTTCAAGCACAAAATCACTTCCTTTTTTAATAAATAAATATTATATACTTCATGAAAATACAAAATCGATTATCTCTCGTGTTATATACTTTATATAGAGTAAAGACATAAAAAAATTATTAAGCAAAAACTATTAATATTTTTGCTTCACAAAAATACTAATAACCTATAGCGAATAACTACTACTTTATATTTAATTGAGAAGCTTGTACTTTAATAAAACAAGAATAAATACCGCCCCCTTAAAAAGCGTGTATTTTTATTCATTTGGTTAAGTTATCATCTCAAATTTAATAACAGTAATCACTATATAATAACAGATACCTGTCAGACAAATCATAACATCCGCCCAACAGGTTCTAAAATTACACTTATATCAGCTTATATCCAACTAAAAACTTAAACTTTATTCTCCCATGCCACAGCACTGCTTATATTTTTTACCGCTTCCACACGG
>CANOGI010000130.1 GCA_947565475.1 uncultured Eubacteriaceae bacterium | reverse complement strand
AAAAAGCAGTAATAATTTTTTCGGCTTTTTCAGATATATTCTCAACAATATCATATAACTCATTAACATTTGATATATGAACAATTAACGGATTATCCGACGGCCTGCCTTTAGCGGCATAAATTTTTTTAACAGCAATAGGGTCGAGAGCGTTTGCTCCCAACCCATAAACAGTTTCTGTAGGAAAAGCGACAAGACCGCCATTTTTTATAACCGAAGCCGCTTTTATAAAAACATCTTCATATTTTTGGGGATTTCCAGAATCAACTTTTTCAATTATAGTTCTCATAAATTAATTCGCGCCGCAGCATTTTTTGTATTTTTTGCCGCTTCCGCACGGACAGGGGTCATTTCGTCCGATTTTCTCTTCCCTAACATAAGTTTTAGAGCTTTTCTGTCCCTTATAAAGCACTCTCATATGGTCTTCAGTAAAAATGTTTTTCCATTGAGGAAGATTATATAAATGATCGGCTTTATATTCAACCATTTTCTTATAAAGCACCTCAAAATCAATTTTCAAAGATATATAAGAGTCCTCCGAAAGATTCTCAAGGTCAACCTTTTCCTCCTGCGTATCGTTTATTCCATCAATAAACCCCGCTATATATTCGGGCGACATAGAAAATTTCTCGCTTAATTCCTTTATGGTACCTGAAAGTTCTGTGGCTTTTTCTCCAAGGATATACTCATAAATTTTTTGTTCTTTGGGAATATAGTCGTCCCAAAGTTGATTATTTGTTTTGCCGTCGCTGGTATAGGCTTTTTTAAACCAATCCTCATATAAACCCATTTCTAAAGTCCTCCTAAAAAAATATTTATAAAAATCACTGACTTTATGTTGTCAAAAAACATCTCTCATTAAACCTGTAAATCAACAAGTTTATTAAAAAATACAATATTGTAATTTTTTTAAGATTATTTTTGATTTCCAATTAATCAGTATTTCCTTAAAGTCAATTTATATCAAAATTATTTATAACAGACTACCATATAACGCTTTTTAGTAAATAAAAAATTGTTGATAAAACATAACTAAATCGAAATATTATTCAATTTCCATAATTAAGCTCTTTTAATTTAAATTATATCATATTTTTTCATTTTTTCAACAATATATTATAAAGTTTTTATTTCATAAAAGTCATACCACAGCAACGTTAAGCAATTCTGAAACCGTGGAAACACCAACTAAATTAATTCCCTTTACATTCTTTAGTTCTTTCAAATTCTCCTTTGGAAGAACACATGTTTTAAAACCAAGTTTAGCGGCTTCCATAACCCTTCTTTCACTCATGGCTACCGCCCTTATTTCTCCCGTCAAGCCAATTTCACCAAAAACAAGAGTAAACGGGTCGACGACTTTATTTTTATAACTTGACACAATAGCGCACACTATTGCCGCGTCAAGAGAAGGTTCGGCGATTTTTATACCTCCTGTAAGATTAACATAACTGTCATAATTGCCAAGATTAAGACCAATTCTTTTCTCAAGCACCGCGATTAAAAGGGTAACTCTGTTATAATCAACGCCCGTCGCCATTCGCCTCGGCATACCAAAATTAGTATATGTCACAAGAGACTGTACCTCAGCAAGAATCGGTCTTGTCCCCTCAATACTGCACGTTATTGAGGAACCTGACACATTAATTGGTCTTCCTGAAAGCATATATTCCGAAGGATTTTTTATTTCCACAAGGCCCTCGTTTCTCATTTCAAAAACACCAATCTCATTTGTTGAGCCAAAACGATTTTTAACTGAGCGAAGTACACGATAACTATCCCGCCTTTCCCCCTCAAAATAAAGAACCGTATCTACTATATGCTCTAAAACCCTCGGCCCCGCTATAGCTCCATCTTTTGTAACATGTCCAACAATAAACACAGAAATATTTTTACTTTTTCCGAGACGCATAAGCCTTGACGTACACTCACGAACTTGACTAACACTTCCTGGAGCGCTTGAAATCTCATCAATATACATAGTTTGAACAGAATCTATTATAATTAACTCAGGAGAAACCTCTTTGATTGTGTTTTCAATTATATCTAAATTTGTCTCGGACATTAACAAAAGATTTTTCGTCATAATATTAAGTCTTGAGGCTCGAAGTTTAATCTGCTGTACCGATTCTTCCCCTGAAACATATAAAATTTGTTTTCCCTGCTCGCCAATATATTGACAAATCTGTATAAGCAAAGTCGACTTGCCAATTCCCGGGTCTCCTCCCACAAGCGTTAAAGACCCCTGAACAATTCCGCCGCTTAAAACTCTGTCAAGTTCGCCTATATTGGTCTTAATACGATTGTCGTCTATAGGCTGTATGTTTTCAAGACGTAAAGGCTTGCTGAAAGAAGCCTCTCCCGCGGAAGATGAAAAAAATGACGCGGTTTTCGTCACCGCTTCCTCATTCATAGTATTAAACATTCCACAGGACGGACATTTTCCAAGCCATCTCCCCGTCTCATAACCGCATTCGCCGCAAACATACTTCGTTTTTATTTTTGCCATATAAGCCACCATTAATTCATAATAACATCAACCTAATTTTAAACAATATATATTATATCAAAAAAAACTCATTTTTACTGGACATTTCTAAAAAATAAAATATAAAAATTTATAATAAAATTATAAAAAATAAAATAAATTAAGACCATATTTATTTTTTAATATTTTCTCAGTCTAAAAAACAGATATATCTTGAGAAAATTTATTATTTATACAGCTTTGACAACCGTTATATAGCCTTTAGACACACCCTAATTAAAGCAAAACTTTTAAACACAGCTCAGTAAGCCCCACGGCCTTTTAAAGCCGGGAGCTTACAAAATTCATTTTTATAAAAATAAACTATATAATCTCAATCATTATTTTTTATCAATGTGAACAGCTTTCGCCGTCGTTCCCAGTTCAACACTAAAACTTATTTTACCCGATAGATTAGCTTTCATCTTTCCGATATTCACATCATCCACATAAATTTTATAGCTCACACCTGACTCAAGCTCAAGGGTAATCTGTGTATCATCAATACCCTCAGCCAAAAAAGTTATACCTTTCTCCGATACTTTTAAATTATGGACAGCGGCACCCGGAACTGTTTCAAGTAAAAGTTTTCCATTCTTTTCAAGTCTTGTAATTTCATTATGAGTTTTAACTTTATAAACGTCTCCAAACGCCTCAAAATCATTTACTTTTTGTTTCTCAGAAACCGAGTAATTTCCAAAACTTAAACTGTTATCCCCTTCAATACGGATAACCTCATCTATTACAGCCATCTTTTATTCCTCCTAAAATAATTATTGAAAAACAAAGACCAACTCTAAAAAATAATTTAAAAAAGCTTCTTATATTTTACAAACTTATAATTTAAAATAAAGTAAAAAACACAAACTTACTTTTTAAATAAAAGAAACCTAATTATAAAAAACTTTTCTAAACTCATAAAACATTCAATTAATCAATGTTTTTTTAAATTAAGCAAAACCAAAATATTAATATTGCTATTGATAAAAAAATCAAAGCAAATCTCTTTTACATCACACGGATTTGAAAAAATAAAAATTAAATTATCGGAAAATCTCTTACGCAAAATATTTGTTTTCAGTCTACGCCTATCTATTTAAAAAGACAATTCACAGCATCCCTCAAAAGCTTACGAATTAGCTTGTCCTTATATTCATAAAGGCCGATTTGTTTTTCCGCCGCTTTTTCCTTAAACAATTCTTATTCTAAACTAATCTGTGCTTTATTATCTAATTATAACAAATTTAATTTGATTTGTACATATAAAAGACAAAAAAACAAAAATAAAATATTTTTATTCATTTATGAAACTGTTATAAGTCAAGGACTATTAATATTTTTATATAACAAAAATACTAATAGCCTACAGAGAGTAACTCAACCTTTGTTTTAACTCCCATTTAATAAAATAAGTATCCCCACTTAATTATCGGAATCGTTAGCCGTTTAAATAATCTCAAAATAAGCCTATTATATAAAAAAATGGCATAGACTTCTGTCAAATCTACACCATTTAATCCTTTATTTATCAGGAAAATTATACGCCCATAGCTTTATTTACTTCCTCAGCAAAATTTTCCTCTTTTTTCTCAATACCCTCGCCTGTCTCAAAACGGACAAAAGCTTTAATTGAAACCTTTCCACCTATTTCTTTAGCAACAGACTCAACATACTGTTTAACGGTTTCTTTATCTTCCGCTTTAACATATTCCTGTTCCACAAGACATTTTTCTTTTAACTCTTTGTTAAGACGTCCTGTAATCATCTTCTCAATTACATTATCAGGTTTTTTAGCGTTAGCTGGGTCGTTTTTAGCCTGCTGAGTGAGAATTTCCGTTTCTTTCTGAATATAATCGTCAGGAACAGCGGCTCTATCTATAAATTCCGGATTCATAGCGGCTATTTGCATAGCGATATTTTTTCCCGCCTCATTTAAAGCGTCTGATTTAACGTCTGTCTCAAACTGAAGCAAAACAGCCACTTTTCCGCCGGCGTGTAAATATGAGACCAAAAAACCATTATCATCGTTGACAAATTTTTTAAAACGTCTTATATTGAGATTTTCGCCAATAACAGAAATTTTCTGAGTTAAAGCCTCTTTAACGGTAATATTCTCATCCTCAACCCATTTTTCCTCAAAAAGCTCGTCAGTATTTTTAGCGTCTGATTTAACAATTTGCTCCGCCACAGCAGAGACAAATTTCTGAAACTCAGCGTTTTTAGCTACAAAGTCCGTCTCACTGTTTACTTCCACAACAACGCCTGTTTTATTGTCATCTGTAATGTAAGCGTAACTAAGACCCTCGGCGGCTATACGACCCGCTTTTTTAGCGGCGGCGGCAAGACCCTTTTCTCTAAGTATCTCAACTGCTTTCTCAATATTTCCGTCAGCCTCAACTAAGGCTTCTTTACAGGTGCTCATACCTACGCCTGTCATTTCTCTAAGTTCTTTAATCATAGCAGCAGTAACAGCCATTTTATTTACCCTCCGTAAAATATATTAAAAAACATTTTAAGGAAACATCAAATAAAAACGATATTTCCTTAAAATATCTATATTAAAAATTTTTATAAATAATACTGTCTAAACCCAATTAAAAATTATTCTGAAACAGCCTCAGCTTCTTCCTCAGAAACTTCCATTTCACCTTGTCTTGACTCAATAACAGCGTCAGCCACTTTTCCAGCAATAAGCTTAACCGCACGGATAGCGTCGTCGTTACCTGGGATTACATAATCAATTTCCTCAGGGTCGCAGTTTGTGTCAACAATAGCGACAATAGGAATATTAAGGTTGTGGGCCTCTGAAACGGCGATTTTTTCTTTTCTTGGATCAACAATAAACATAACGTCGGGTATTCTTGTCATATTTTTTATACCGCCGATATTTTTCTCAAGCTTTTCTTTTTCATGCATTAAATTAGCAACCTCTTTTTTGGGAAGAAGTTCCATAGTCCCGTCCTCTACCATAGCTTCAAGGTCTTTAAGTCTCTGGATTCTTGTCTTGATTGTCTCAAAGTTGGTGAGCATACCGCCTAACCATCTCTCATTGATATAATACATTCCGCATCTTACAGCCTCTTCTTTAATAGAGTCCTGCGCCTGTTTTTTGGTACCAACAAAAAGAATCTCTCCGCCGTCTTTAATTATCTCGGAAACAGCCTGATAAGCTTCCTCAACTTTTTTAACCGTTTTTTGAAGATCGATAATATAAATACCATTTCTCTCAGCGAAAATATATTCCGCCATTTTAGGATTCCATCTTCTTGTCTGATGTCCGAAGTGAACACCCGCCTCTAATAATTGTTTCATAGAAATAACACTCATTTTAGTACCTCCTGTGGTTTTAATCCTCCACAAGTCAAAAGTTAAGAACCTCTCTTACTCAAACGAATAAAAACGGCACCGCTTAACAATATAACTTGTGTGTGTTTTTTCAATTCGCTTGACATTATATCACAACAAAAGAAATAACGCAAGGGTTTTATTAAAATGTTTCCAAAAAATTTTATCCACTGACGGTATAAAAAATTAGTGTAAACTTTAATAAAAACTGATATATGCAAAATTTTTTTATTAGACTTCTTTCAAAACCACGTTCATTGCGACAATTACATAATTTCATAAAAAGAAAAAAATATCTATTAACGCTATATAGTCTGTTGTAGTTAAACTACTTGAAAATAAGAAAAAAAGCGAGATTAAATTTTTTTACAAGGCAGCGGAAAGAAAGCAAAGCCTAAAGCTTATGCCGACCAACGCTAACGCGGTATAGTCAAATCACTTGAAAAGGAGCAAAAGGAGGCGAGATAAAAATTATTTTTA
>CANOGI010000129.1 GCA_947565475.1 uncultured Eubacteriaceae bacterium | reverse complement strand
AATTCGTGGCTAATAACAATGACCTTATTTTAGCGAACGCTACCGCTTCATTACAGGCCGCGGCAGCCGCTACAAACACAATCCCGATTTTGGGTACTTCTGTTACAGATTACGGCGTGGCTCTTGACATTTCTGATTGGAACGGAAAAACAGGAGCTAATATTTCCGGTACAGCTGACCTCGCTCCTCTTGATAAACAAGCGGAAATGATTAAAGAATTATTTCCTAACGCTAAAACAGTAGGTCTTTTATACTGCTCAGCAGAGCCAAACTCAAAATATCAGGTTGATAAAGTTAAAGAATACCTTGAAAGCTATGGATACAGTTGTGAGTACTTTTCTTTTGTCGATTCTAACGATATTGCCGCCGTCACAACAGGCGCAAGCGATAAAAGTGATATAATCTATGTTCCAACAGATAATACCGTCGCTTCCAACGCTGAAGTTGTAAGAAATATTTGTCTTCCCGCCAAAAAACCTGTTATCGCCGGAGACGAGGGTATTTGCAGATCATGTGGCGTAGCTACTTTGGCTATTAGTTATTACGATATCGGACGTAAAACAGGTGAAATGGCATATGATATACTTGTAAACGGTGCTGACATTTCTCAAATGGAAGTCGCCTACGCGGCAAACGCTGAGAAAAAATACAACAAAGAAATTTGTGATGAGTTTGGAATTACAGTACCGAATGGTTATAAAGCACTTTAAAAATAAATATGTTCTGTTTTTATGACAATATTAATATATTATAATTTTATATAATTTTAAAACTCTATCTATTTATTAAAATTTTACAAATATAAAAATTCTACTTAAATTATAATATTATTTCTTTTTAGAATAAAAAAATAAACTAAATGAAATTATTATTTTCATTTGGTTTATTTTTTTGTGTAACATCTCAGTTATTAACTATAATTTCTATTATAAAATAAAGATACTTATAACATATAACCCGTTACATTAGTTGACATCCATATGTACGGTAGATTTACTTATCCCAAATTTTTTAGCCGTTTCTCTGACAGTAGCGTTACTTTTTACAATAAACTCAGCAATTTCAACAGCTCTTTTCTCAATATAAGCTTTCACCGAATTGCCCTCCTCAAAAATAGCTATTAAAACTATATGAAGCGGAAAAAGATTATATTCAAAAAAGTACTTATAACAAAATAATAGCATATATATCAAATAAACTCTCTTACGCCTCATATATAAATATATTAAAAATTTAACTAAAAAAAATTATAGCCCAATAATATAAACGAAATAATAAAAGAATAAATAGACAACATTTCAAAAAACATAATATATCAAAAAATTTTTTATTATCTCACACTAAAAATCTCACTAATTGTTATAATCTCAAATAAAAGCGTAAAATTAAAATAATAAAATCACTTTGTCGTATACCTCTATTTTTTAATTAAAATTCTCGTTAATTATTTGCTAAATCTTTTAAGACCTCACCCGCTATAATAAGTCCCGCTACAGAAGGAACAAAAGCGACACTTCCAGGGATTTGCCTCCTTACATTATCATCGTTGTATAATTCCTCACTTCTAAGAGGAGTTAAAGGCGTCTCTTTGGAGTATACAACTTTTAGCTTTTTAATTCCTCTTTTTCTCAACTCTCCTCGCATAACTTTAGCTAAAGGACATACAGAAGTTTTATAAATATCGCACACCTCAAAATCAGCGGGATTAAGCTTATTTCCAGCTCCCATAGAACTAATTGCAGGAACGCCGGCCTTTTGGGCCTGTACAATAATCTCAATTTTGCCCGTAACCGTGTCTATAGCGTCAACAACATAATCATATTCTGAAAAATCAAACTCCCCCGCCTTATCCGGCAAAAAAAATGTTTTATAAATATTAACTGAAGCATTAGGATTTATATCTAAAATCCTTTCTTTGGCTACATCAACTTTATACTTTCCCACAGTCTTAAAAGTCGCCACAATTTGACGATTAATATTTGTGACAGAAATTTTGTCATTATCAATTAAATCCAAAGTACCTATACCGCTTCTCGCGAGAGCCTCGACTACATAACCGCCTACTCCCCCTACCCCGAATACAGCAATCCTTGAATTTTTAAACACTTCCATATTTTTACTTCCAAATAAAAGCTCTGTTCTTAAAAATTGGTCTGACATTTCATCACCTGTCCCAAATTTATATATTACTCCGCGTAATAAATATAAGACTCCTTTCTCGGCTTGGCCTGAGGAATATCACCTGTAGAATACCCTAAAACACAAGTTCCTATACCCTCATAATCTCCTTTTACGCCAAACTCCTCAAGAAATTTTTTACCCTCATCAGTTTGAAACACTTCCTTTGCTTGGTGAATCCAACAGCTACCCAAACCAAACTCATGAGCCGCGAGCATAAGATTTCCCATAACAAGACTTCCGTCATAAACATAGGTGTTAATACTTTTATCGGCCAGAACAACAATAGCAACAGGAGCGCCGTAAAAAGGGTCAACCCCTTCATCTTTTCCTTTCGCTTTTCTCACCATTTCAGATAATCTGTCTCTTACTTCCTTTTTTGTTATCACAAGCATAATAGGCGACTGTTTTCCCATACCTGTAGCGGCAAAAGTGCCAATCTCAAGAATTTTCTCAATAATATCCTTTGGCACCATCTTATCAGATTTATATTCTCTTACACTTCTTCTTGATAACATCTTCTTAATTACTTCACTCATAAAAATTATCCTCCGTAAAATAATATTTTTATAACTTTATGTTAATTCCAATGTAAGTCAGGGAAAGAAAAAACATCTTATTTATAACTTTCCAGATAATATATAAAAATATACCTTTGGCAAGAAAGCTAACAATTTGTCATACATCCCTCATAAACTGCTTTTTTATAAAATCTCTCTTACCAAATAGAATTGCCTTAATTTACTCATATATAAAACTTTTAACAATTTATTTTTATTATATAATAATAAAACACTAATTACAAGAATTTTTTGAATTTAATAAATATCCTTCTATCAACTATATAAGATTTTTTAATAAAATTCAAATTTGTACTTTACAAGTCTAATTTTATTTATTATAATAATAATGTAGAAATTTTTAATAAGAAATTATTTTATTTATATTTTAATTTCTTATATTAAACTGTGTTGTTATAATTATAATATTATTGTATGACAATACATTAAAATTGCTTACCAGTTATTATTTGAATATACTCTCTCCCCTTGAAAAAAGTATACAAACCCCTGTATACTTTTTTCTCTTTTTATCTAATATATTTCCAGTGTAAATATATAAAATCTCTCGTCAAACACGTTAATAAAAATACTCGCTATTTAAAAATATAAGACGGCGATATATTAATCGCCGCACGAAAGTTTTCAACAATTTTTATACACATTTTTAATTATTTTATAAATTTCATAAAGAGCCATAACATCAGAAAAAGCTCTGTGAGCGTTATTAAGTTCAACTCCAAAACGCTCCGCTATATATCCAAGATTATTTTTCTCAAGCTTCAAATATTTTCTGCTTAAATACAAAGTATCGATAGCCGGATTTTTACATGTTCTTCCCATTCTATCCAAACTTCGTATAAGAAATCCCATATCAAATCTGGCGTCATGAGCAATAAGAGGTAAGTCTTCTATAAAATCCATAAACTCAGGTAAAACCTCCTCAATATTTCTTTTATCAGAAACCATTTCATTAGTTATATGAATTTTTCCGGAAATATAAGGTGGGATAACTCTTCCCGGATTTACAAGCTCGTTAAACTCCCCGACTATATTGTCATTAATAACTTTAACCGCTCCTATTTCAACAATTCTGTCGTCCTCAGGGCTTAATCCTGTAGTCTCAAAATCAAATACAATATAATCGCTTACATTCGGTTCTGTAATTTTCTCATATTCTATTTTAGGGACTTTTTTCTGTCGCTTAGGATTATATCCATAAAACTCATTTTTTCTCAAATCTGATTTTTTCACAAGAAAATTTATATAATTATGCATAATTAAAAACTCCTAAAAAGACCTATGACTTTTCCCAAAATGGACACATCATTTAATATAATAGGCTCAAAAGCGTCATTTTCAGGCTGAAGTCTTACATGTCCGTCCTCAACAAAAAATCGTTTGCAAGTTGCCGAATCATCTATAAGAGCGATAACAATATCACCGTTAGCGGCAAAAGATTGTTTATTCACTATAACAAGGTCTTTATTAAAAATACCGGCGCCAATCATACTCTCTCCTTTTATCCTGAGCATAAAAGTCTCATTATTTTTTAAATACTCCACGGGAACAGGAAAATGTCCCTCTACATTAGACTCAGCGAGTATAGGTTCTCCCGCCGTAACCTCGCCTATAATAGGCACCTGCGCAATCTCTTTTTCAGGAGTATAAAAATTAGTTTCTAAAACCTCTATGTGTCTCGTTTTCGCTTTTGAGCGAGATATGTACCCTTTTTTTTCAAGATTTTTAAGATTAAGATGAACCGAGGAAGTGGAAGAAAGACCCGCCACCTCACCTATTTCCCTTATTGAAGGCGGAATCCCTTTTGTTTTAATCTCCTGTTTTATAAAATCAAAAATAATTTGCTGTCTTTTTGTAAGTTTTTCCATAAATAACACTCCTGACTTAATATTATAAACATTTATTCGTATAAAATACATACCCTCAAAAAATGTTGAATTTTAAATATACTTTTTTCAAAATTTATATACGATTTTGTCATTTACAATTATATTATATCACAATTTCCGAAAATGTAAAGTAATATACAAATATTTGTTCTATTTTTTTGTATACTTTGTATTGATTTCATTTTTTATATAATGTTATTATGTATTTATGGAAATATTTAAATATATAGTCAATCACAGCAATTACATTTATACTAAGACAACAAACAACGAGCGTGTGATATTAATAAAACTTGATATATAAAGGAATTTTCTTATTATCTACCGTTAAAAATTTTACAAATTGCTTTAAAGAAAATTTTAGAAAAACATTTTATTGACATAAAAAGACAAATTTTCTTTACAAAAACTATAATATAACCACTTGCTGTTTATAAAGAATTTATATTTCCACATAACTAAATATTTAAAGGAGCTTTAAAATGAATATACTGTGTACATCAGAAAACCGAACACTAATAGTAAAAATAGTAGGCGAAATAGACCATTGTTCGTCAAATGAGATAAAAAATAAAACAGATAAGGAATATAAGCGCTTAAACAGCAAAAACATAATTTTTGATTTAAGCGGTGTAACATTTATGGACAGCTCCGGAATAGGAGTAATAATGGGAAGATATAAAAATGTAAACGCCAACGGTGGAATTGTGGGGGCCGCCGCGATAAATAAAGATTTAAAAAAAATATTTGAAATATCAGGCCTTTTCAAAATAGTTAAATATTATGAGAATATAGAAAAAGCATTAAACGAATTCTCGTTAAGGGGGTAAAAATATATGAGCTATGAAAACAAAATGACGATAAAATTTCAAAGTATCCCTGAAAATGAAAAATTCGCGAGAACAAGCGTAGCGATTTTTATATCACCGTTAAACCCGACATTAAGCGAAATAAACGACATAAAAACCGCTGTATCGGAAGCTGTGACAAACGCTATAATTCACGGTTATGAGGATAACTTTGGCGAAGTACTGTTAGAATGTGTCATAAAAAATGATACTGTTTACATAAAAATAGAAGATAAGGGAAAAGGGATAGAGAACATAGAAGAAGCGATGTCGCCTCTCTATACGTCAAAACCGGACTTAGGGCGTTCGGGGCTTGGCTTTACGGTTATGGAATCGTTTATGGATGAGGTAAAAGTATCTTCAAAAGTTGGCATAGGCACCACTATAGAAATGACAAAAAAAATAATTGACACGGATTTTAAAGAGGAATAATCACGCGTAAATATGAGTACTACAACTGAACTTATAAAACTTGCCCAACAAGGAAATGAAGATGCGAAAAAACAAATTATAGAAGAAAACACAGGTTTGATTTGGAGCATAGTCAAACGTTTTTTAAACAGAGGCTACGACGCCGATGATCTTTTTCAATTAGGGTCAATAGGTTTAATAAAATGCATAGACAACTTTGACTTTTCTTATAACGTTAAATTCTCAACCTATGCCGTTCCTATGATACTTGGCGAAATAAAACGTTTTCTTCGCGACGACGGTCTTATAAAAGTCTCTCGCCCTATAAAAGAACTCGCTGTAAAAGCAAAACAACTTGAAGAGGAAATAACAAAAAAAACAGGAAAAAGCCCCGCGATAAACTTTATCGCTGAAAGTCTTAATACAACGGTTGATGAGCTTGTAGTAGCTCTTGACTCAAACAAAGAAATTGAGTCTATATACAGT
>CANOGI010000128.1 GCA_947565475.1 uncultured Eubacteriaceae bacterium | reverse complement strand
GGATAAAGATGGAAATCTTATTATAGTAGGGAGAATCATACTTGATGATTTACCGAAGAGACCTAAAGGAACTAACTGTTTTGATATTTTATTTGAGTTTATTGAATATAATAAGCTTAATATTAAAATAAAAGATATGGGCTTTGGTGATTTTTTTAAAAAAACAGATTATGAAAGAAATGTTGTAATTGATATTTAATTATATTGATTCAGTTTTAAAATAAAGAGAATTTTTAGAAAAAATATTTTACAAGCGAAAAGTGATTTGAAGAATTTTTAACAAAATAAATTTTTTCTTTAGTCTATAGCGAATGATAAAAGAATGAATAGGTAACTATAATAGATTTAATGTACTAAAAAAATTTTTTTATTGTTTTGTATTAAAAAATCTAGAGAACCGCTATATATTGTAATTGCTGTAAGAATTATTTTTTAAGGTTGGTGACTTTTTTGAATTGGGAAAATTACAGAGCGCAAATTGATGAACTTAAAGAATTACCAGAAGATTGGTATATTTTAGGCATTGATTTGGGAACCACAAATTCTATTGTAAGTTATTGGGATAATCTAAATGGAAAACCAGAGCCTATAGATATAAGCAACGGGTTTGGTAAAATTCCTCTTCCATCGGTTGTTCAATATAGAAAAGATGATGATGAGGAGGGCGAGTGGGTTATCGGTGAGGAAGCCTATCGTTCTATGAAAATTTATTCTGAAACCACCATTCGTTCTATTAAACGGAAAATGGGTACGAATGAAAAAATTATTATTGCCGGTGAGGAATATTTACCAGAAGATATTTCGGCTAAAATACTTAAAGAGCTTGCCCAGCATTGTCAGAGTCTTAATCCCAAAGCTGAAATCGCGGGACTGGTTGTTTCAATACCTTATGATTTTGACGATGCCGCTAAAAAAGCAACTATGAGAGCATGTGAAAAGGCAGGTTTTGAGGACAAGCTTATTTGTCTTATTGAGGAGCCTAAAGCGGCAGCTCTCGCTTATAATTTCAGACATAATCTTGAGGAAAACGAAAAATTTATGGTGTTTGATTTTGGTGGAGGAACTCTGGATATTACAATTTTTCATGTGGTTGAGAAAAATGAGAAAAGAATGAGGCTTCAGGTTATAAGTGAGGGAGGGGAAGCGTATCATGGTGGTGATAATATAGATGAGATTTTATGCGAGCTTTGCTATAAATTTATAGAGAAGAAAACCGGACAGAAAAGAGAGGATATAGCGTCTGAGAATGTTGTTGAGATTATTTCTCGAGCGAGGGAAGCTAAAGAGCGTCTTTCAGGAGTTAAAAATTTTAGAATTCCTTTTACGTTTTGTATACCTCCTTTTGTTGAGCAGATTTCACGGGATAATTTTGAAGAAATTATATCGGATTTTACTGATAAAACAAGGAAACTTGTTATTAAAGCTTTGAGAGAGGCGTATACGGGGGCTTTAAACGCCGATGATATAGATAGGGTTTTGCTTGAGGGCGGTTCATCTCAAATGCCGTGGGTTAAAGATATGCTGACAGGAATTTTTAACAATGAAAATAAAATTTATGTTTCTGAAAGACCGGCTCTTGATATTTCCATCGGTGCTACTTATTATGCCGCTATGAAAATGGGACTTCTTTCCAACCCTGATATGGAGTCTGAGAAAATAGGCGTTGAGTTCGAGGTAACGGTGCCTCACGATATTGGTTTTGAGATTGTAAACAACTCAAAAAAATCTTTTTACACTATGATAAAAAGAGGAACGCCATATTCGTTGGCTAAGAAGAGTCAAATATTTACTCTTTCAGGAGATACGGAAGAAGAAATGACATCTTTTGACCTTAAAATTATGGAAAGGATTGATAAGGAAGATACTATTGAAAAGTGCAAATTAATTGGCGAGGTAAGTGTAAAAGGACTTCCTAAAAGGCCAAACGGAAAGACCAGACTTAAGATTACTTTAATAGTTGAGGAAGAAGGCGGTATTGTGAAAGGTATCGTTGAGGATATGGGATTTGGAACGGAATATCCAAAAAGTGATTATATCCGAGATTTTGATCCATCAAGATTTAATAAAACTATTGTGGAGGGCTGAGAATGAGTTATTTAGGTATAGATTTGGGAACGACAAATTCAGTCGCTGTTATTTACAGAGATAAAGACGATTCGGTTTGCGCTGTTACGACAGATGGAACGGATGAGATTTTACCTTCGGTCGTGAGTTATGTTGACGACGAGATTATTGTGGGAAGCGAGGCTAAGTCAGGAGCCGTTATTTATCCTGAGAATACGGTTATTTCAATAAAAAGGCTTATAGGTACTTCTGACGCCGTTAATGTGGGGGAGTTTTCAAGACTTCCAGAGGAAATAAGCGCCGAAATTCTTAAAAAACTTAAAGAGGCTGCCGAGGAGCAAGCCAAAGAGAGTTTTGACGAGGTTGTTATAACTCATCCCGCTTATTTTAACGATAGGCAAATATACGCCACAAAGCAGGCGGGTCTTATCGCAGGTTTTAAAAATGTCTATTTGCTGTCGGAACCTTTGGCTGCCGCTATTGAGTATGGATATAGGCAAGGCTACGCCCAAACTATTTTGGTATATGATATCGGAGGGGGTACTTTTGACGCTTGTGTTTTAAAAGTTTCCATAGGCGAGGATGGACAGGAAATTTTTCAGGAACTTTCTGACGTGGGTGATATGAGTCTTGGCGGGGATGATTTTGATAATGAGATAATTAACTTTATTAAAGATAAATTTAATGAGGAAACAGGCATTAATCTTGATGAGATTGAGGATACGGAAAAAAGGCGAGTTATGCAGAAGCTTAAACAAGAGGCCGAACAGGCTAAGAAAAAGCTTTCTGGCACAAATAAAGTATCAATTAAAATTAACCCAATTATAATTAAAGATGGTGTTCCTAAAAATATTTCTTTCGACATTTCAAGAGATGAGTTTGAGGCAATGATAAGAAAATATGTGGAGAAGAGCCGTGAGATTGTGGGCGAAGCTCTTAAACGGGCGGGAAAAGAACCAGATGAGATATCAAAAGTTATTCTTGTTGGAGGTTCTACGCTAATTCCTATGGTTAAGAGAATGGTAGCGGGATATATTAAAGAGCCTTACAGAGCAACGGACCCGGCTAAAAGCGTAGCCATGGGCGCCGCGATTTACAATCACCTTATTCATCTACCTAACTGTAATGTTCATGTTGGGCAGGTCACAAGGCAGGTTTTTGGAACCGAGGCTATCGTTGACCTTAAAACTATGAAAAAAAGCCTTATTCCGATTATCCCTATGGGAACTCTTATTCCATGCAGTGTTTTAAGTGAGGGATACACAAATTTAAACGGCGCGTCTATGGTAAACGTAAATGTTTATCAATGGGAACAGGGTTGTGAAAAAGAGAAAAAATATATTGGAAGTGTGCTTTTATCAGGTATTACTGAATCTTCGGATATAGAAATTACTTATGTGATAAATGAAAATAATCTTTTTGAGGTTCATGTTAAAGACAAAGTTACAGGCAGAATTGAAAAGAATGAGTTTGACAGAACAAAAACCGCTGTTGAACCTGAGCAAAAAAATTATGTATTTGATAAAAGTCAAAATATTAATATTGTATTTACAATTGATACTACTGGCAGTATGGATTCTTATATAAACGGCGTTAAAGAGCGAGCTATTGAATTCTCAAATATTTTGAACGAGCGCGGTGTTTCTTTTAAGTTTGGTCTTATTGGCTTTGGAGATTTGAATGAAAAGGAAAAACCGAGCGTTTATGGATTTACAAATGACATCGCGAAGTTCCAAAAACAGGTTAAACATATACCAAGAACCTATGGCGGGGATATTCCTGAATCGTCTTTAGACGCTCTTGAGACAAGTGTGGAACTCTTAAAATCTGAAAAGTCTGGGGAAAACTCAAAAAATATATTTATACTTATTACAGACGCTCCTCCACATATACCTACAAACAGTGGAAAAAGTGTAGAGGATATTCGTGATATGCTTAAAGATAACGAAGTTACTACATATGTCGCCGCGAGACGTGATAAGGAAAGCAGAGACGCTTATGAGCCTCTTGTAGCCGGCGGGGGGAAATATTATGATTTAAATGAGAAATTTTATGATATTCTTGATAATATTGCTATGAGCATTGCGGAATTAGTAAAATTATAATAAATTTAGGTGATTTTTATGGCAACTGATTTAATTTTGGCTGCTTCTGACGCCGAAAATGTGAAACCTTATAAGTTTGAGGCTACAAATATTTCAGTATATTCTTTTGAGCAAGCGCTTTATCATTGCTATTATTATTGGAAAGAGTCTTGGGACGAGATTTTTATAAAAGACGATTTTATTACATGGGTAAGGGATGAATTAAAATTGTCTTATATTTCTTCAGAAATAAAGAAAATGAAAAGTATACGCAGTCTTAATGATAAAATAATAGCTTTTTTGTCAATTATTTATTATTTTGATGATAGTGAGCTTGATAAATTAAGAAAAGAGATAAAAGATTGGCAAAATCAGAGCCAAAGCGAAAAACTTAAGGAAAAAGGAGACGCTCTTATTACTATAGGAAGCTTTGAAAAGGCGATTATCGCTTATAAAGCTGTTTTAACTTATGATAAGAAAAATTTTATTGTTATGAACAATATTGGTGTAGGGTATATGAATCTTGAAAATTATGTTAAAGCGAAAAAGTGGTTTTTAAGGGCTCTTGATATTTGCAGTGATAATGTTAAAATTATTTTAAATGCTATAGAGGCTTGTATATATAACGAGGATTTTGATGACGCCGAGAGGTATTTAAATTCTATTGAGCCAATTTATGATAGCGGGGAAATATTTTATTTTAAGGGAGAAATAGAATTTAACAGAAAAAATTTTGGCGAGGCTGTTAAATATTATAAGAAAGCTGTTGTGAAAAACGATTCTTCTGCTATATTTAGACTTTCTGATGTGTATAAAGAACAAGGATTATTTGATACGGCTATTAAAGTTCTTGATATGCTTAATGATTCTGATATTACGGCTCTTGTTAAAAAAAGCGATATTTATTTAAATATTTCGGATTTGCCATCGGCTATTAAATGTATTGAGAGAGCTTTGCTCTATGATGGTGCTTCTGTTGAGTTATGGACACATCTCGCGAGATATTATAGGCTTAATGGTGATTTTATAAAAGCGGAAGGCGCTATACACACGGCTTTAAGATTTTCGGGAAATGACCTTGCCGCTAATCTTGAAATGGCTAAAATAAAAAGAGTTCAAGGAAAAATAAATGATTATAAGACTTCTATTCATAAAATATTTAAAAATTTGAAGACGAATTACAGAGATATTTATTTTTGATATTTTAACCGACAGAGGAGGCCCATGCTTCTTAGGGGGGGGGACTTACTTCTTGTATTTGGGGGAGTGCAAGCTTACTCCGAATACAAAGGCGAATACTTTCGTTGTTGGGTACGAGAATTTTTGTTATACAAAAATTCAAGCAGTCTTGACTTTATTAAATAAGTCTCCCGTTTATTAAATGGCGGTGCTTACTTTTTATTCAGTTTGAGTATAAATTTTTACTTAATACAAAGATTGTTTAATCTGTTGTAGATTTAGAGTATTTTTGTTAAACAAAAATATGAATAATCTTTGACTTGAAATTTTCCGGAATACCTTACAATCCTATTTATGTTTTCGGTGCTAAAAAAGTAAAATATTGAAAGCGTAAATAGCGTATAGCGCCGCGTCTGTAAAATATCTTTTTGTTTAAAGTGACGAAAATTAAAAATTTTGCCAAAAATATTAATAATAAGTTGTAACTACAACTTTATTTATGTTATAATATATTTGTAATTATTTTATAAATTTTAAGGAGGATTTTCTTATGATTAATATTCCGGAAGTTAAAATTGGTTTAGTTGCCGTGAGTCGTAATTGTTTTCCGATGTCTTTAAGCGATTCAAGAAAAAATTGCGTTATTGATGAGACTAAAAAAATCGGTCTTGACGTTATCGCCGCTAAGACTGTTGTTGAAAATGAAGTTGACGCTATGAAAGCTCTCAAAGAGATTAAAGACGGAGGAGCTAACGCTCTTGTTGTTTATCTCGGGAATTTTGGACCAGAAGGTCCGGAAACTTTACTCGCTCAAAAATTTGATGGTCCTGTTATGTTTGTCGCAGCCGCTGAGGAAACTGGAAAAAATCTTATTGACGGCAGAGGCGACGCTTATTGTGGCATGCTTAACGCTTCTTATAATTTAGGTCTTAGAGGAGTGAGAGTTTACATACCTGAATATCCCCTCGGAGTTCCGTCAGAAGTTGCTTCAATGATCGCTGATTTTGAAAATATAGCCAGAGTTATTGTTGGTCTTAAAAGCTTTAAGATTTTCAGTTTTGGACCTCGTCCTTTTGATTTTGTAGCTTGTAAC